>NZ_NFKK01000012.1:0-89599 GCF_002160355.1 Butyricicoccus pullicaecorum | reverse complement strand
CGATTTTTTGTACCGCGTGTCAATTTCATCAGGAAATTGACCAAGGTACCAACCGCTAAAGTTTTTTAAGCGCTCACCTTTCGGTGAAGTGCTTATTTATTTTACCAGATTCACTTTCGTTTGTCAAGCTCTTTTCTAACTTTTTTCGAAGTTTTTCGCGCTCCGAATCGCTAAATCTGAACTTTTCCAAACTTTTCGTCCGGTTTCGCTGTCCGTGCGGTCAGCTTATTTATAATACCACGCCGAGAGTCCTCTGTCAATAAGTTTTTTGAATTTTCTGAAAACTTTTTGTTTTCAGGGTTCTAAACTATACAGTTTTCATCGTATGGCAGTCACGACACAAGTCGTTGACTTAATTAGAATATCACTCTCTTTGACATCTGTCAACTATTTTTTCTCATTTTTTGCATTTCCCCTCTTTCTTCTTATTCTATTTTGCGATCTTGATTGCTGCCCATCTTCCATTCTTCTGTCTACTGCGTTATAATGGTAAAGTACTATATTCCCGTTAAAGGAGAATCCGCTTATGCCGATCAAAATTGCCGACAGTCTTCCCGCACGCGCGGTGTTGGAATCGGAAAACATATTCGTTATGACCGAGCGCCGCGCAATTACACAGGACATCCGTCCGCTGCGCATCGCTCTGCTCAACCTGATGCCGCTCAAGATCACAACCGAAACCCAGATCTTGCGCTGTCTGTCCAATACCCCCCTTCAGATTGAAATTGATTTGGTACAGACCGAGACCTACAAGTCCACTCATACGCCGGAAGATCATTTACTGACATTCTACAAGACGTTCAACGACATTCGGCACAATCGGTATGACGGGTTCATCATCACCGGTGCGCCGGTTGAACTGATGGACTTCGAACAAGTCGATTACTGGGACGAGCTGATCGAGATCATGGAATGGACCAAGACCCACGTACATTCCACCCTGCATATCTGCTGGGGTGCACAGGCCGGTTTATATCACCACTATCATGTGCCCAAGTACGTTCTCCCCGAAAAGATGAGCGGTATCTTTGAGCACCGCGTTCTGGTACCGACCGAGCGTCTGCTGCGCGGCTTCAACGATGTCTTCTTTGCTCCGCACAGCCGTCACACTGAAGTTCGCGCATCCGATATCACCAAGCATCCCGAACTGCGCTTGCTCTCGGTTTCCGACGAGGCTGGTGTCTATATTGTAGAGGCACGCAATGGCCGTCAGATTTTTGTACTTGGTCATTCGGAATATGATCGTGACACGCTGAAGCAGGAATATTTCCGCGATCTGAGCCGCGGTCTGGAACCGCAGATCCCGCGTCACTACTTCCCGAACGATGACCCGACGCAGGAACCTAAGGTCACCTGGCGTTCGCACGGTCAGCTGCTCTACACCAACTGGCTCAACTACTACGTCTACCAGACCACACCGTACGACCTGAGCACCGAGCAGGCTTTCGACGATCCGTTTGAGGATTTTGAAAAGTAAGCTCATGTTTTCGCCCGATCGTGCACATACTGCATCCGAGGTGATGCAATATGACAAAGCGACCGCATGTACAGCAGACCTGTTTCCGATTGGAGCCAGAAAAACGGCTCTGTCCCACGACCGACAGTGCCAGCATCCGCACCTATCGTCTGGCGTCTCCCGGTGAAATGGGATTTCGCGTCGTGGATGATTTTTGTCAGGAGCACATCCAATAAACCCAGAAAAGCCGTCCGGCCGATACCGGACGGCTCACTTTTTTAGTATGCAACACCCCACCGCGTCATAAGCAAATAGCCGACAATATAGATCAGATAGACGTGCGCGGGATAATACCAATAAAACAGGAATTTGTGACGATTGCTGCCGGCCTGGCCATTATACAGGCAGATCGGAATGGCCGCAAGGAAGATAAACAGATCGGTAAGCCAATATTGCGGCAGTGCAAGCCACTGGATCAGGCACAACACGCCAAGCGCCGCTACCTGCGCGATACGCCAACGACGCAGATAATAAAACGCTACACCCAGCAGCACAAACAGAAAACCGCCTTCTACATTCATCAGGTTTGGCACAAAAATCATCATGATCTGCACGCCGCGCTGTACCACAGGGAACATTCTATTTGTAATCTCGCCTGTTTGTGCATCAAACATTCCGGTCATTGCGATGTATGCGCCACACTGCACTGCAAAGGAAGCCACAAAATAGAATAAGCCAGCCAGCCCCATTCCAATTTTCCTGACCGCCCGTTCCTTCTGCCCTGCGCGTATCAGTTCAACAGATGTAACAGTCAGTACCACCAGGAACATTGTGCCGAACATGCCGTTTAGTATAATTATGCCGCTGGGCTGCGCAAATTTCTGACTGATCCAGTTGTTACACAGGTTCATAAGCACCCAGCCGATATACAAGCGCAGCATATAGTTTTTCCGGCTATGCGTATAGAAAATCCCCTCTGCACAGAAAACATAAAAAGCGGCGCAGCAAACCGGCCAATCAGATGAAACCAATCCGGAATACCCATGCCAGCCGGCAGATATGCCGCCAAATGGTCCATCGTCATCGTAATCAGCGCAAATAATTTGAGCTGGAAGCCATTGCATCCCCCAAATTGTCTTTTTCCCAGCGTCATTGTCTTCACGATAATCCTCCTTCGTATTATTGTACTGTTGTATTACATTATTAGTACAATAATCCATTTTTTCTTTTATGTCAAGGGCTTATTCTACTTTTTTTGGGGCATACTGAACTATGAGGTGAGAACACAATGAAACAGTATCAAAACCTGGGCGAAATGCTCACGACCGATCCAAAGATCTTTGAATATTACACCAGCCTGCCGGAATATATCCGAGGCATGATCGGACATCGCAGCGAAAATATCCATACCGAAGATCAATTGCGCGGCTATGCCGACAAACTGCTGCGTGGCGACAATTAAGGGCAAAAAAAAGAACGCCATTCAAACTGGCGTTCTTTTTCGTTTTTAAGATTGTGCTTCGCTCTGATTGACCTGGTAGCACAACGTCATTAAATTGTCTGAAAAATGCACGTTTTCAACCGGTACACCCAGATTTTCCAAGTGCAAATCTTCGCCTGTGAAATTCCACAGTCCGCGCACGCCATGCTCCACAAGCTCACGCGCAAGCGCGGGTGCGATCGCATGCGGTACGGTCAGAACCGCAATATCCGGCTTATGCTGATCGACATACGCATACAGTTCGGACACGTCACGCACGGTCACGCCGTTCATGCCGCTGCCGATGACCATACGGTCACTGTCAAACGCACACAGCAATTTAAATCCATTGCTCTCAAAGCTGAAATTCTTAATAAGCGCCCGACCCAAGTTGCCCACACCGATGAGTACCGCGGTGTGCGCGCGCTTGAGTCCCAGAATGTCCTCCAGCCCTTCGCACAGCTTTTCGATGCTGTATCCATAGCCCTGCTGGCCAAAACCACCGAAACAGTTAAAATCCTGACGGATCTGGGAGGCGGTCAGACCCAACATCTCCGCTAACTTACGCGAAGAAATGCGCGTCTCGCCCTTTGCCCGCAGAGAGGATAGGTGCCGGTAATACCGCGGCAAGCGCTGAATCACCGCGCGGGATACATTCTGTTTTTTCTCCATCCGGACAACCTCCTGTCAGGTTTATTTGATCATTTACAGCGACGCAATGGTCTCCAGCACATAGTCGGTGAACTGCTGTGCGGTCGCACCGGTGTCGCGGCCGGTGATCACATACTTCTTCTTCTCAAACATGCAGATATCCAGCGCACGATCGAGCTTCTTTGCCAGCTCGATTTCACCGATATGCTCGAGCAGCATGACCGATGCACGCAGAACCGAAGACGGATCGGCGTACTGTGCACGGCCTTCCTGTACCATACGCGGTGCAGAACCGTGGATTGCCTCAAACATTGCGTAGCGCTTACCGATATTTGCAGAACCTGCGGTGCCAACGCCGCCCTGGATCTCAGCCGCCTCGTCGGTGATGATATCACCGTACAGGTTGGGCAGAACGAATACCTTAAAGTCACGGCGACGCTTGTCGTCAATGAGCTTTGCGGTCATGATGTCAATGTACCAGTCGTCGAATACAACGTCCGGGTACTCAGCAGCGACCTTCTTGCAGGTATCCAGGAACTTGCCATCGGTGGTCTTGATGATATTTGCCTTGGTGACACAGGATACACGGTTCTTACCGGTCTTGTGTGCGTAGTCAAATGCCAGACGTGCGATACGCTCGCAGCCCTGCGAGGTAGCGACCGTAAAGTCGATGAACAGATCGTCGCCAACCTGTACGCCCTGCGAGCCGACTGCATAGCCGCCCTCGGTGTTCTCACGATAGAAGGTCCAGTCGATACCCAGCTCGGGCACCTTGACCGGGCGCACGTTTGCAAACAGGTCGAGTGCCTTGCGCATAGCAACGTTTGCCGACTCGACGTTCGGCCACGGATCGCCCTTACGCGGGGTCGTGGTGGGTCCCTTCAGGATAACATGGCAAGCCTTGAGCTCTTCCATGGTATCGGGCGGAATAGCGCAGCCCAGCTCAGCGCGGCGCTCGATGGTCAGGCCATCGATGACGCGGAACTCAACCTTGCCGGCCTTGACCTTATCTGCCAGCAGCGTCTCAAGGACGTGCTGACCCATACCGGTAATCATCGGGCCGATGCCGTCGCCGCCGCAAACGCCGATGATGATCTTATCGAGCTTGGAATAATCGATAAAATCGCCCTGATCCTTCATTGCCTGAATGCGAGCCAGCTGGCTCTCGATTACTTTTTCAAACTGCTCACGAGTCTTTTCGGGTAACATATCTGCAAATCCTCCTTAGTGCTGCTTCTTTGCGTAATTCAGAGTACCGCCTGCGAGCAGTGCGCCGCGTTGACGGTCGGAAACGTCACAATCTGCCTTGAAGGTACGGCCGCCGCAAACGACGGTAACCTGACCGCCTGCCGCGATCTCCTCACGGATGTTGGGCAGAGAGATGACATCTCCCAGATTGATCTTGTCGTAATCTGCCGGATCGGCAAAGGTCAGCGGGATGATACCCGAGTTGACCAGATTTGCCTTGTGGATACGTGCAAAGGACTTGGTCAGCACGGCACGCACGCCCAGATAGAGCGGAACGAGTGCAGCATGCTCACGGGACGAACCCTGACCATAGTTTGCACCGCCGACGATCACGCCGCCGCCCTGCTCCTGGCAGCGAGCCGGGAACTTGGGATCGACGTTGATGAAGCAGTAGTTGGAGTAGTACGGGATATTCGAACGATACGGCAGCAGCTTGGAGCCTGCGGGCAGAATGTGGTCGGTCGTGATGTTGTCCTCGGTCTTGAGAACGATCTTGCCGGCATAGCTGTCTTCCAGCTCGTGACCAAGCGGGAACGGCTTGATGTTCGGACCGCGGCGTACTTCAACCGTGGACGGATCTTCTGCGGGCGGGATAATCATGCTGTCGTTGATGTCAAAGTGCTCGGGCATCTGGATCTCGGGTGCCTCGCCCAGCGTACGCGGGTCGGTCAGCACGCCGGTCAGCGCCGAAGCAGCTGCAACCTCGGGGGAAACCAGATAAATCTGTGCGTCCTGGGTACCAGAACGACCCTCGAAGTTACGGTTGAAGGTACGCAGCGATACGCCTGCCGACTCGGGCGACTGACCCATACCAATGCAGGGGCCGCAAGCGCACTCGAGGATACGCGCACCGGCTGCGATGATGTCGGACAGTGCGCCATTCTTTGCGAGCATGTTAAATACCTGCATGGAACCCGGGCTGATGGTCAGCGAAACGTCGGGATGTACATGCTTGCCCTTGAGGATGGCTGCAACCTTCATCATATCATAGTAAGAAGAGTTGGTGCACGAACCGATGCAGCACTGGTTGACCTTGATCTCACCGATCTCGGAAACCGGCTTTACATTGTCCGGCATGTGCGGCATCGCTGCCAGCGGAACCAGATTGTCCAGATCGACCGTGTATTCTTCGTCGTAAACCGCGTCCGAATCGGATGCCAGCGGCACATAAACCTCTTCACGTCCCTGTGCCTTGAGGAATGCACGGGTCACTTCGTCAGACGGGAAAATAGACGTGGTTGCACCCAGCTCTGCACCCATGTTGGTGATGGTTGCACGCTCGGGAACCGACAACGTTGCAACGCCGGAGCCTGCATACTCGACAATCTTGCCGACACCGCCCTTGACGGTCATCTGACGCAGTACGTCCAGAATAATATCCTTTGCTGCAACCCAGGGCTTCAGCTTGCCGGTCAGCGTGACGCGAACCATCTTCGGCATCGGGATGTAGTATGCGCCGCCGCCCATTGCGACTGCGACATCCAGACCGCCTGCGCCGAAAGCCAGCATGCCGATACCGCCGCCGGTCGGGGTGTGGGAGTCCGAACCGATCAGGGTCTTGCCCGGTGCGCCGAAGCGCTCGAGGTGTACCTGATGGCAGATACCGTTGCCCGCCTTGGAGTAGTAGATGCCGTGCTTCTTGGCCACGGTGCCGATGTACTTATGGTCGTCCGCGTTCTCAAAACCGGACTGTAAGGTGTTGTGATCGATGTAGGCCACCGAGCGCTCGGTCTTGACCTGATCGACGCCCATTGCCTCAAATTGCAGGTAAGCCATCGTGCCGGTCGCATCCTGGGTCAGCGTCTGGTCGATGCGAAGACCGATCTCCTCGCCCTTGACCATCTCGCCATCCACCAGATGTGCTTTCAGGATTTTTTCTGCAATCGTCATGCCCATGATATCAAATCGCTCCTTGTTTTTGTCCCTGACACGGGTGTCAGACACACCGTGCCCTGCGTTTTTCCGAAAACGCAGCAAAATGGCGGCTTCCACAGCCTTCTCCACGAAGAAAACACCGGTTTTCTCCGTGCCCAAATCGTTTTTATCAAATGAGGCTTTGTCACAAAGCGCAAAACCTTTTATTATTGTACCGCATTTCAGCACAATTTACCAGAAATATTTTGCCGCCTCAGCGGATTTTTCGACAGACCTCTTCGCTGATCTCAGCGGTTGCAAAGGCATTCTGTGCCGTCGTGCCCAGATGACCTGCCAAAAACTCGTAATACGCCTGCGCACCGATCATCGCCGCATTGTCACCGCACAGCGAGAGCGGCGGCAGATACAGCTGCACGCGCTTGCTTTTTGCCATGTCGGTCAGTGCCTGACGCAGCCAGGAGTTCGCCGCGACACCACCTGCACAGACGACATGCTTGACGCCGGTCTTGTCGATCGCGTGCGCCAGTCTGGGCACCAGAGTATCGACAACCGCACGACAGAACGAAGCAGCCAGACCGGATTTATCGATGGTCTCGCCCTTCTGCTCGGCGTTGTGCGCAAGGTTGATGACTGCGGTCTTGAGTCCCGAGAACGAAAAGTCCATCGGTGCGTCCTTAACATGGCTGACCGGCAGCTTGTACGCGTTCGGGTCACCACCGACTGCCATCTTATCGATCTTAGGGCCACCCGGATAACCGACACCCAGCACACGCGCGACCTTGTCGAACGCCTCGCCTGCTGCGTCGTCTCTGGTGCCGCCCAGAATCTCAAAGTCGGTGTAATCGCGCACCAGCACGATCAGCGAGTGACCACCCGAGGCCACAAGCGTCAAAAAGGGCGGCTTCAGGTCGGGAAATTCCAGATAATTGGCCGCGATGTGTCCACGGATGTGGTGCACGGGAATAAACGGCTTGCCCAGCGAAAACGCCAGCGATTTGCCGAAGTTTGCACCGACCAGCACCGCACCGATGAGTCCCGGTGCGCAGGTCGCAGCGACCGCGTCCACCTCGTCCGCCTGCATGCCTGCCTGTTCCAGTGCGCATTCGGTCACGCGCACGACCGCTTCCATGTGACGGCGCGAGGCAATCTCGGGCACGACACCACCATACAGCGCGTGCGTCTCGACCTGCGAGTCGATGATATTGGATAAAATCTTGCGTCCGTCCTCGATGACCGCTGCCGCGGTCTCATCGCAAGACGACTCAATTGCTAAAATCTTCATACAGTCTCCTCTAGTTTGGTATGCGGACGATCAGCACCGTCCAATCACATGGCGCGCCTGCTCCTCATCCTTTTCATCTACCAGAATGCGGTACTCAATCGCGGCATCCTGATTGCCGCCCCAGCGCATGCGCGCACCGCCATGCGGTCGAATATCCTTTTGCCGGATCACATAATCAATGCCCGCCTGCTCGAGTGCATGCTGCATTTGGTACAGGTCACGCTCGGAATAACTTACAAACACTTCCCGCTTGTCAAACAACATGATCCTCTTCCCCTTTCACGTTGCATCACGCAGTTGCAACGTCATCAAAATCGCGTCTTCTGTGGGTGATCGGTAAAAATTTTTGCGCCGTCCAACCGGTTCATACCCGGCGGCGGTGTACAGCGCGATGGCCGGATCGTTGGACGCACGCACTTCGAGCGTCACAAACGCAAGCTGTGCCTGCTGCGCCCGCTCGGTCAGGGTCTGGATGAGCAGACGGCCAATGCCCTGACGGCGAAAGTCCGGCGAGACCGCGACGTTTGTAATGTAACCCTCGTCGAGCACGGTCTGACAGCCGACATAGCCGCACACGGTCTGGTTTTCATCCTCCGCGACCAGAAACAGTCCTTTCCCAAGCTCTTCCCGCAGCGCATTCTCGCTCCACGGTGCATGAAAACACGCCCGCTCGATCTCGGCCAGTGCAGGCAAATGCCGCTCGTCCATCGGAACAATCTGAATCTGACTCATGCGCGTCCTTTCTCCAAATTTCCGATCAGCGCACCGACTGCATCCTTGAGCTGCGCCGCGCACGCACGATAGGTGGCAAGGTCACCGCCAAAGGGATCGGCGACATCCACCGGTGACAGGGTGAATACCTTGTCCTCTGCCCACGGCAGCGCTTCGACCAATCGGTCGTAGTGCGCAGCCGTCATGCACACCAGATACTTAGCTTCTTTGGCCATCTCCGGGGTCAGCTGACGGGCGTGATGCTGGGACAGGTCTGCACCCAGTTCAGCCGCTGCCTTGACTGCATTTTCCGAGGCCGGCAGGCCATCATGTGCAAACAAACCAGCCGACTGCGCGGTCAAGCCAGTGCGCGCCTCACCGTCCAGCGCACGGAACAAACCCTCTGCCATCGGACTGCGGCAGGTATTTCCGGTACATACAAAAATGATCTGATCCATAATACGATATTCCTCGAATCTTTCCAGACAGCCGATTGCATCCGTTTTCCGGATGTTCGGCTGAATCATCCGTTTTGGGGCGATACCGTCAAGATGGTATACGTCCCCATGATGAACGTATTGATTATACCACAGAACGCTCCATTTTTCTATGACCATTCCCAAAAATCCGTCCGTTCTGACCGTGTACGGATAAAAAAAGACCACCCGCTGCCGGATGGTCTTGCTCTTTTACTTGGTCTCGTACCAGCTGTGTCCAATCTTGGCCTCAGCCACGAGCGGCACACGCAATTCAGCTGCGTGCTCCATCTCTTCGCGCAGCAGTGCTGCCGCGCGCTCGGCTTCGTGCTCGGGTGCTTCCAGAATCAGTTCGTCGTGTACCTGCAAAATCAGGCGTGCTTCAAAGCCCTCGGCCTTGAGTCGGTCACGCACGCGCAGCATGGCGATCTTGATGATATCAGCCGCCGTGCCCTGAATGGGTGTATTCATCGCGGCACGCTCACCGAACGAACGCAGATTGAAGTTCTTGGAGTTCAGCTCAGGCAGGGCGCGTCTGCGACCGAACAATGTCTCAACATAACCGGTCTCCCGCGCGCTCTGCTTGATGGATTCCATATAATGATGCACACCCGGATAGGTGTCCAGATAACTCTGGATGAAGGCTGCCGCCTCCTTGCGGGTCACACCGATATCCTGCGCCAGCGAAAAGTCCGAAATACCGTAGACGATACCGAAGTTGACCGCCTTACAGCTCGAACGCATCTGCGGTGTCACCTCTTCCACCGGTACACCGTAGACCTTGGAAGCCGTGGTTGCATGGATATCCTGACCACCGCGAAAGGCCTCAATCATCGCGTCGTCGTCTGCGACATGTGCCAGCACGCGCAGCTCGATCTGCGAATAGTCGGCATCGACCAGAACTCGTCCCTGCTCCGCGACAAACATGCGGCGCAGTTCACGTCCGAGCTCGGTACGCACCGGGATATTCTGCAAGTTGGGGTCGACCGACGACAGGCGACCGGTTGCAGTAACCGTCTGCTGGAAGTGCGAATGGATACGGCCATCGGGTGCAATGACCTTCAAAAGGCCGTCTACATAGGTGCTCTTGAGCTTGGTCAGCTGACGGTATTCCAGCACGTCGGCAATCATCGGATGATAGCCAGCCAGCGATTCCAGCACCTCGGCACTGGTCGAGTAACCGGTCTTGGTCTTTTTCTTGTACGGCAATCCCAATTCTTCAAACAGCACAACGCCGAGCTGTTTGGACGACTGAATGTTAAATTCATGTCCAGCAGCCTCATAGATCTGCTCGGTCAGTGCCGCAATGCGCGTATCCAGCTGCTCACCAAATGCACACAGCTGGTCGGCATCGGCCTTGCAGCCCGCCTGCTGCATCTCGGCCAGTACGGTCATGAGCGGCATTTCCATTTCGAAGAACAGCTTGTGCATGCCCTGCTCTTCCAGTCGTGCGGATGCCTCGGCGTAAATATCTGCAATCGCTTCCACATTGGCAGTCATCGCGGCAAGTGCGCTGTCTCGGCCACCAAGCGGCGAAAATGCGTCCTCTGCGGTCAGGTCGACCTTGGGCAGTTCGCGGTTGAGATAGGACAGAGCAACACGCTCCAGATCGTAAGCCGAGGCCGTGGGATCGAGCAGATAAGCTGCAATGCTGGTGTCAAACAGTACCCCCTGCGCCGCCAGTCCTGCTTCAAGCAGCTCGACATAGGTCGGCTTGGCATCGTGCATGACCAGCTTGATATCTCCGGCAAACAGACGTGCGGTCACAGCGTCCCAATCTGCCACCGAAAAGCTGTCAGACGACAGTAAATACACCGTATCCTGCGCAAGCAGCGCAAAGGCACGCAGTCCGGGTGCAGCAAACAGCGGCACAGCCGAAAGCTCGGTCAGTGCATCCAGCTGCTTCTGTGCGCTTTCCAAGTCGGTCAGCTCTACACGCTTGCGCTCAGCTGCGGTCGGTGCCGGTGCTTCGGTCTTGCTCAGTCCCAAACGCGTCAAGAAAGACTTAAATTCCAGACGGGTCAGCAGATCATATAGTGCATCGCGGTCCATCTGCGCATCTGGCAGCGCTTGCATGTCGATCGGCAGCGGTGCATCCCGCTCGATCGTTGCCAGCCAATAGCTGTCCCGCGCAGCCTGCTCACCGTTCGTCAGTTTGTCCCGCAGACCCTTTTTGATCTCCGGTGCATCCAGATGGCGATATACTTCGTCCAGACTGCCAAAGGTGTGCAGCAGATTCATTGCCGTTTTTTCTCCGACACCCGGTACGCCCGAAATATTATCCGAGCTATCTCCCATCAGCGCCTTGAGATCGATCAAACGAATGGGGTCAAAACCGTACTTTTCCCGGAACGCCTCGGGTGTGATGTCTCGGCTGGTATCCTGGCCGCCCTTGGACGATACCAGATGCACCGTCGTATGTGCACTCACCAGCTGCAAGCTGTCGCGGTCACCGGTCACGATCAAGCAATCATCACCCTGCTCTTCTGCCTTGCGGCTGATCGTGCCGATCAGGTCATCGGCCTCATATCCGCCCTTCTCACAGCGGATAATGCCCAGCGCGTCCAGCACTTCCTTCATGACCGGCAGCTGTGCTGCGAGCTCGTCCGGCATGCCCTTTCGGGTCGCCTTGTAGGAGTCAAACTTCTGATGACGGAAGGTCTTTTCCTTCACGTCAAAGCATACGATCGTGCGATCGGGGGTATATTCATCCTGTAAGCGGAACAGAGTCGACAAAAAGCCGTAAATAGCGTTCGTGGGTAAGCCGTCGTGGTTGGTCAGCAGCCGTACGCCGTAAAACGCGCGGTTTAAGATGCTGTTGCCGTCAATCACCATGAATTTCATCGTTAACCTCATCATTCCTGCGGCTATATACAGCTGCCGCATGTCCGAATTTTTTGCTATTGGTTTTATTATACGGCAAAAACAGTATCATTACCAGAGGCAGAACGGGAAAAGCGTGAATTTCCGCCTCTTTTTAATGCAGAACGCCTTGCATGATACCGATTTCACATCCTGCAAAAGGATAAAAAAAACACCTCGATTTATTCGTTCTTTCGAAACCAATAAACCGAGGAATTGATTGGCAATGATCGAAAAAGTTTGTAGGCTTATTTTCGGTTATCCATTGCGTGTTTCAGGGATTTATTCACTATGACAGGCTTTTATCATAGTTTATCACTGTTTTGCAAATAATACCGATAACGCGCTATTTTTTCTGATCTTGCCCTCATTCAGATAGAAGATGTTTTCAAAATGCCGTTTGCGAGATAAGTCCCGTGCAGATTTACCCTCTGCGCATTTGCAGTCTCAGACGATCTGCAATCATCGAGATGAATTCGGAATTGGTCGGCTTGCCCTTGACGCCCGATACCGTATAGCCGAAATACGACTGCAAGGTCTCGATGTCTCCGCGATCCCAGGCAACTTCAATCGCATGGCGAATGGCACGTTCGACGCGGGATGCTGTGGTATGGAATTTCTTTGCGATGCCCGGATACATGATCTTGGTGATTGCACCAACCGATTCCATATCGCGGATGGCCATGATGATCGCCTCACGCAGATACTGATAGCCCTTGATGTGTGCCGGTACGCCAACCTGATGGATAACTTCGGTCACGCGCAGTTCCAAATCCAGCTCAGCCGGCATTTCGGGCTCGCGCACGCATGCGGTCTGTCGGGACATGCCCCACTGGCGAATGCGTCCTGCCAGCACTTCCGGGCCTACCGGCTTGCGCAGAAAATGGCTGACGCCCAGCGCGCTGCACTCTGCCGCTGCCATATCGCTGGCGAATGCCGAGATGACGAATACCCCGACCTTGTATCCATTGTCCACGATGCGATGCAGCAGGCTCAGTCCATCCAGCTCGGGCAGCATCAGGTCGGTCAGCAGCAGGTCGGGTGCCAGCTCACGCACCTGCTCCAATGCGCCAGTACCACTCGCCGCCGTTCCGACGACCTCAATTCCATCCTCCGCCTGCAAGGCGCCCGAGAGCGCTGTGCGGAATTCCTGGTCTCCATCTGCGATTACTACTCGAATGTTCCGTTCCATGTTGTCACTCACTGCCTTCCTGACAAATTTTTTGTTCTGACTGCCGTTGTTCTGTTCTGTGGTTGCTTTCGTGCGGCTTCCTTAATTTACCATATTTTTCCAGCTCGCACAATGGATTTTGCGTGTTTTCGGCCAGATTTCGTGCGACTGTGTTCGACAAAATTCGACATTTCCCGTCTGTCATCGACTCGGTTCTCCAAGGTCTTCCCCGATCTTACCGGGTTCTTCACCGTCTATATCCGTGTCTGGAAATGGCGGAAAGCGCGGGAATCCCGCTCCCACGCTTTCCAGCTTCCAGCCTTATGCCGCGGCCTGTGCTTCCAGCATTTTCTCAATTTCGACAGCATATCCCCTTGTGGGATCGTTCACCAAAACATGGGTGACCGCACCCACAAGCTTGCCATCCTGAATCACCGGGCTGCCGCTCATTCCCTGCACGATACCGCCGGTCTTTTCGATCAGTTTCGGGTCGGTGACATGGATGACCATAGACCGGTCGTTCTCTCCGCCTTCCCCATAGAGTTTGGTAATCTCAGCGGTGTAATGTCCAATCGTCTCGCCCTCAACATTCGACCAGATCTCACAGGTACCTTCCTGTGCGTCCGCGATGGGCAGCGTATCCAGATCGTCATAATAGCTGTCATCGGTCAGCACGCCAAAAATACCGGTATCCGTATTTTTCTCGACCGTTCCCATATCTTCCTGCAAGTTAAATTCACCTTGCAGTGCACCCGGTGCGCCAGATGCACCCTTCTGCACGCCTGCAACCGAAGCCTCCATCAGACTACCCTCTGCAAGCGGAACGAGCACACCGCTCTCACCGTCACAGATGCCGTGTCCCAGCGAACCATAGGCTCCAGTTTCCGGATCAACGTAGGTGATTGTTCCGATACCGGCCATACCGTCACGAATCATCACGCCCAACCGATCATGACCGCTGGTGTCCTGCACCGGAGTCACTGACACATCCAGCTCCTCACCATCTCGCCGCACATGCAGCGTAATTGCTTGGCCGTCTGCGCCTTCAATGATCTCCTGTAAAGCGTCATTGGTGTCTACCGATTGACCGTTTGCGGTCAGGATCACGTCACCCGGCTGCAATCCAGCCGCCTCAGCCGGACTGACCTGTCCGACCGCGGTCGTAACCGGATCGAGAGACGCGATCATGACACCGTCGGCATGCAGTTTGATACCCGCCGCGCGTCCGACCGGAATCAAGCTCTGTGCGGCAAGTGCCGTGCCCACCGACAAAGCCAGCACCAGAGCGGCCGCACAGCTGCGTGCAAGCCATTTGTTGCGTATTTGCATACTTCCACCTCCTCATCGGCTAGTATGCCGCAGAGCGCAGCCTGTGAGCCGTGCCCAATGCTGGCAGAGCGGGAACACAGCCGCCGCCGGAGGCAGATTTTACGGAAAGCGGAAACGCATAAAAAAACGAAAGACACCCTGGAAAACCAAGGTGTCTTTGTCAGCAAAATTGTTAAATTGCGCGTGCAGACGCTTACGCCTTGCCGTTGCAGCCCAGAACGTTGATCAGCTTGTGGGTAACCATGTCCTTGACAGCCTGACGAGCGGGCTTGAGGTACTGACGGGGATCGAAGTGATCCGGATGCTCAGCAAAGTACTTGCGGATGGTAGCGGTCATTGCCAGACGGATATCGGAGTCGATATTGATCTTGCAGACAGCCAGCTTTGCAGCCTTGCGCAGCTCTTCCTCCGGGATACCGATTGCATCGGGCATGCTGCCGCCGTACTGGTTGATCATCTTGACGAACTCCTGCGGAACAGAAGAAGAACCGTGCAGAACGATCGGGAAACCAGGCAGACGCTTGATGCACTCTTCCAGAACGTCGAAGCGGAGCGGAGGCGGAACCAGGATGCCTTCCTCGTTGCGGGTGCACTGTGCAGCGGTGAACTTGTAAGCACCGTGAGAAGTACCGATTGCAATTGCCAGGGAGTCACAGCCGGTGCGGGAAACGAATTCCTCAACCTCTTCCGGACGGGTGTAGCTCTCGTTGCCAGCCTCTACGCAAACTTCGTCCTCGACGCCAGCCAGGGTACCCAGCTCAGCCTCGACAACAACGCCGTGTGCGTGTGCGTACTCAACAACCTGCTTGGTCAGAGCGATGTTCTCCTCGAAGGACTTGGAAGAAGCGTCGATCATAACGGAGGTGAAACCGCCGTCGATGCAGCTCTTACAAACTTCGAAAGAATCGCCGTGGTCCAGATGCAGAGCGATCGGGATCTCGGGGCAGTTCTCAACAGCAGCCTGAACCATCTTTACCAGATAGTTGTGGTTTGCGTAAGCACGAGCGCCCTTGGATACCTGCAGGACAACCGGAGCCTTCTGCTCCTGGCAAGCCTCAGTGATACCCTGAACGATCTCCATGTTGTTTACGTTGAATGCACCGACAGCATAGCCGCCGTCGTATGCCTTCTTAAACATCTCAGTAGTAGTAACTAACGGCATTTTGATTACTTCCTTTCACTATCTATTCTGTTTCCACTTGGAACCAGGATATTCTATGGTTATTTTACCAGCTATACCGGTCAAAATCAAGACCCATGTTTTCCAAATATATCTTTGTGTAACAGGTGGAAATTTTGGAAGCTTTTACATGGAAAAGAAATTGATTTTTGCTAGACAATATGATATGATTTTTTTGTACCAAAATATCCGACAAGGTTATTTTTCATTAACATTAGGAGGTTTTTCCAATGAGTGAATTAAAGGGCGCTTGCATCATCGGCCAGTCCGGTGGCCCCACTTCCGTCATCAACACGTCTGTTCTCGGCGCAATCGAGACCGCTCTCGACTGCCCCTCTATCACCCGCGTTCTGGGTGCTGCTCACGGCATCCGCGGTGTGCTCGACGACCAGCTGCTCGACATCGACAAGGAAGACCGCGAAGAGCTCAAGCTTCTCCGCTACACCCCGTCTTCTGCACTCGGTTCCTGCCGTTACAAGCTGGCTGATCCCGACGTTGACGATACCGATTACAAGCGTATCCTCGAGATCTTCAAGAAGTATGACGTTCGTTACTTCTTCTACAACGGCGGTAACGACTCCATGGATACCTGCAACAAGATCTCCAAGTTCATGATGAAGTCCGGTTACGACTGCCGCGTTATGGGCATCCCGAAGACCATCGATAACGACCTGTTCGGCACCGACCACTGCCCGGGCTACGCTTCCGCTTCCAAGTACATCGCTACTTCCTGCATGGAGATCTATCAGGACGCTCGCGTTTACGACACCGGCATGGTTTGTGTTGTTGAGATCATGGGCCGCCACGCTGGCTGGCTGACCGCTGCTGCTGGTCTGGCTACCGCTCAGGGCGCTGGTCCCGACCTCATCTACCTCCCCGAGACCGACTTCGACATGGACAAGTTCATGGCTGACGTTAAGAAGGTTTACGCTGAGAAGGGCAACTGCCTGGTAGCTGTTTCCGAGGGCATCCACTACGCTGACGGCACCTTCGTTTCCGAGGCTAAGACCTCCGCAACCGACGGTTTCGGTCATGCTCAGCTGGGCGGCCTGGCTGCTATGCTGGCTGACAAGATCAAGAGCGAGCTGGGCGTTAAGGTTCGTGGCATCGAGCTGTCCCTGCTGCAGCGCTGCGCTGCTCACTGCGCTTCCAAGACCGACGTTGACGAGTCCTACATGTCCGGTAAGGCTGCTGTCGAGAATGCTGTTGCTGGCAAGACCGACTACATGCCGGGCTTCAAGTGCACCCGCGACGAGAACGGCTACAAGTGCGAGATCGAGCTGCTGCCCCTGTCTCAGGTTGCTAACACCGAGAAGAAGGTTCCGCGTGAGTGGATCAACGCTGAGGGCAACGGCGTAACTCAGGCATTCATCGACTACGCTATGCCGCTGATCGCTGGCGACAACGTAGGTCCGAAGGAGAACGGCCTGCCGCGCTTTGCTAAGCTGAAGAAGATCAAGGCTGAGGCTTAAGATCATCTGCGATCTGATCATCTGAAAAAGCAAACCCCCGAAGGATTTCCTTCGGGGGTTTTTCGTTTTAATATTTGGATTCAAACTTATAGCAGCTTTCGGTTGCACCTACATGTGTTTGTCTCCAGGTACAATACCAGCCGCTATTAGAACCCGGGTCACGTTCACAATAGATGCACTTACAGCACTCTTCCGAATAAGACATGGTTTCACCTCCTTGTAAAAATTCATTTCATTCAATACGCAATATACCAGTAAATGAAAATCACTGCACAAAGAATCACAAACAGAAAAAGTCCTCTATTTTTTGACTTTGGCGCTTGTTTCTGCATCGCAATTCGTTCCTTGTCCTGCTGCTCTTCCTGTAAAAGAACGGACATCTGACCAATCAGTTCCTTCATATTGGCATCGCTATAATACTTGCAGGAGTCATACTCTCCCACGCGAATTCCAAATCGATCGCATATACGAAAACTCTCGCCAGTCTGCTCATTCTCAACAATTCTGGAGTAGTCACACGGCAGTAATCCACATTGTCCGCCGTCCCGCGCTTCCTGACTGTCATCTCCTCTCTTTATGTAATTCGCTTCACGCAATCTCTGGTCTAACGACATAGAAATCCCTTCTTTCCGTATCCAATCGCCTTACCTCATTAGCGCATCATAGCTGGTAAATCTACGAGAATGAATTTCATGACACGTGCAAGCATCCCAAAGATTCCAAACACGACACCAATCCCGACTGCAACTATCCACTTCACAACTCTATTTGTCGGTTGTTCCAACCAAGCCCACCTGCCATCTATATATCTGATTCCCCATCGAATGCCCAGCACAATATAAACAATGAGCACTACACAAATCACTGCGTCCATCAACTTCATCCTCCCTATTATTCCTTCTATTAACCTGAAATAGGTTAATCTTATTTTAACCTGATTCAGGTTAAAATGCAAGTGCAATTTCTCACGCCGCATATAATAATCTGTAAAGGATTGGCTTTATGGGCAAAGGAGAAATTTTGATTTACAGAAGACTGCGTGATCTTCGAGAGGATCGAGAACTTTCACAAACCAAACTCGCAAAAATTCTTGGCATGTCGCAAACGGGATATTCCAAGTACGAAACCGGTGAAAACGATATTCCTACCGCAATTTTAATTAAACTTGCAGCGTTCTACGGCACAAGTATCGACTATCTGCTGGATCAGACCGACCAACCAGCACCCTATCCAGCATCCCACCACAAGAAAAGGACTGGCTCCGATTGAGAGCCAGTCCTTTTTTATTCCATATTACAGTTTCTTTTCCAGATAAATCATGTCCCGCAGGGTCATGCCGTCTTCTACGATCGAATGATCGTAATTTTTCGTGAAGAAATCGGGTTCACGGCCGCATTCCGCAAATCCACAGCTCTGATAAAACCCCAATGTCTTGGGACTCTCACCGGTTCCTACGCGCAGCGTATCCGCACCGCGTTCCCGACAGATACGGCTCAGCTCGTCGATCATCCATTTACCGATGCCCTTGCGCTGATGTGCCGGGTCAACCGCCAGATTTTTGAGCTCATACACATTCTGTGCCTGCCGTACCACTACCATCACACCGAAGGTCTGCTCTCCTTCGACCGCTGCGTACATCGTACCGCGCATCAGATAACGGTCAATCATGCTTTCCTGCTCATCTGCAAGCAGCAACAGCGATAAAAACCGTTTTTTATCGGTTGGAATCCATTGCAGTCTCATACATTTACTCCTCTCTGCTCACAAACGCGCAAGCTTCCACTTGCCGCTCTTAAAGAATACGACCGAAAGCGCTGTGCCCAAAATCCAGCCGATCGGATACGACCAGCACACGCCGCTGTATCCCATCTGGAAGCACAGCACCAGAATGTACGCAATGACCACACGCAAGAACAGGTCTGCAAAGGTGGTCGCCATAAACTGCCCCATCGCACCGCCGCCGCGCAGTACGCTGTCACAACAGTTTTTGACCGCGATCAAGAAGTAGAACGGTGCGCAGATATGTAAGAACTGCATGCCTTCCTTGATGATGGCTGCACGGTCGAGATCGTCGGCAAACAGACCGATGATCGGGTCTCCGCAGACCAAAAACAGGATATTCGAGCAGGCTGCAACCACCATCGCAATGATGATCGAGATTTTCAGTCCCTGATACACGCGGTCCATCTTCCCTGCACCGATATTCTGCGATGCAAACGAACTCAGCGCGGTCGGCAGCGTGTTCATGGTCATGCAGGCAAAGGTATTGACCTTGAGCGCTGCGGCAAAGGATGCGATGGTGATCTCACCAAACGAGTTGATGAGTCCCTGCACCAAAAAGACACCGACCGACACGAACGACTGCTGACACACCGACGGCACAGCAATACGAATCATCATCGGCAGCATGGCGCGGTCGAACTTTTTTACCTTACCCTCGCTCTTGAGCTTGAGCACGCGACGCACAAAGGTTGCTGTTGCGAGCAGCGAAGCCAATCCCTGTGCGATGAAGGTCGCCCAAGCGACACCCAGGATACCCCACTTGCAGACGATAACCAGGAACAGGTCGAGCGCAATATTGAGCACCGAGGAAAAGATCAGAAAGCACAGCGGTGTGAAGCTATCTCCCAGGCCGTTAAACAGTGCTGTGGCCGTGTTATACAGGAACAGCGAGATCAGACCGAGCAGGTAAACCTTCAGATACAGCGAGGCTGCTGCAAAAATCTTGCTCGGTGTGCCAATCACACGCAGCAGCGGGTCGGCTGCCTGCAAGCCAATCACAGTCAGCACAGCGGCCAGCACCAGAATAGACAAAATCGCCGTACATGATGCGGTTTTGACCTCTCGGTAATCCTTTCGTCCAAACATCTGCGACACCACAACCGAGCATCCCACGCTCGCGCCGGTGGCGAATGCGATAAACAGCGTGGTGATCGGATAAGATGCACCGACTGCTGCAAGCGCATTGGCGCTGATGAATCGTCCGGCTACGATGGTATCCACGACCGAGTACATCTGCTGGAAAATCATGCTGATGAGCATGGGCAGCGAAAAGGTCACAAGGATTTTGAGCGGTGAGCCGGTTGTCATATCGTTCATACCAGTATTTCCCCCTCTATTGGTATTTTTTCATCTTGTACTAGTATACGACCGTTTTCACCCCGATACAAGCGCGGTTTTGTCCCAAAATCGCAGAAAAAAGGGCTTCCAAACCGGAAGCCCTTTTGGCATTTTTTACAGTTTTTCGCTTACTTGCCCTGAAGCGTCTTTGCGAAGCTGTCCTTGAGGGTGACGATACGGTTGTAACGTCCGTCCTCGGTGTCCTTGATGAAGTAGCCCATGCGCACAAACTGCATGCGGGTACCGGTCGGCACCGCTGCAATCGACGGCTCGAGCTTACAGCCGGTCAGCTTCTTGAGCGAGTCAGGATTGAGGAAATCCAGATAGTCCTTGCCCTCGGGCACGTCACCGGTGTTCTCCAGCGTGAACAGATTGTCGTACAGATAGCAGTCTGCATCAATCGCATGGGAAGCCGATACCCAGTGAATGGTACCCTTGACCTTGCGGCCATCTACCGGCATACCGTTTCCGGTCTCCAGATCGGCGGTGCAGTGCAGCTCAACGACCTCACCGTTCTCGTCGGTGATAACCTCGTTGCACTTGACGATATATGCACCCATCAGGCGAACCTCGCCGTCGGGCTTGAGGCGCTGGAACTTCGGAGGCGGTACCATTGCAAAGTCGCTCTTCTCGATATACAGCTCACGAGTGAACGGTACGTCACGGCTGCCTGCGGTCTCGTCCTTGGGGTTATTGGGCAGGGTGAAGACCTCGGTCTTATCCTCCGGGTAGTTGGTGATAACCATCTTGATGGGCTCGGTGACAGCCATACGACGGATTGCAGTCTCGTTGAGTTCCTCACGGATGCAGTGCTCGAGCAGGCGGATGTCTACGAGCGAATTTGCCTTTGCAATACCAGCGCGGCGCACAAACTCCAGAATGGAGGACGGGGTGTAGCCGCGGCGGCGCAGGCCGCACAGAGTGGGCATACGCGGATCGTCCCAACCCTCAACGTGATGCTCAAATACCAGCTGACGCAGGTAACGCTTGGACATGACCGTGTTGGTCACGTTCAGGCGAGCAAACTCGCGCTGCTTGGGATGGTGCGGCAGCGGGCAGTTATCGACAACCCACTCGTACAGCGGACGATGGTTCTCGAACTCGATCGAGCACATGGAGTGCGTGATGCCTTCCAGTGCGTCCTGAATCGGGTGTGCAAAGTCGTAGAGCGGATAGATGCACCACTTGTCACCCTGACGGTGATGGTGTGCGCGGACGATGCGGTAGATCGCCGGGTCACGCATGTTCATGTTGGGAGACGCCATATCGATCTTGGCACGCAGGGTCTTGGAACCGTCCGGGAACTTGCCGTCGCGCATGTCCTGGAACAGCTGCAGATTCTCCTCGATCGAACGATCACGGTACGGGCTGTTCTTGCCCGGCTCGGTCAGCGTGCCGCGGTACTCACGGATTTCGTCCTGGGTCAGGTCGCACACGTATGCCTTGCCAGCCTTGATGAGTGCAACCGCGCAGTCATAGCAGGTCTCAAAGTAGTCCGAACCGTAGAAAATACCGCCGTTGGGCATCTCACCGGTCAGCCACTTGATATCTTCCTGAATGGACTGTACATATTCGTCGTCCTCACGCACCGGGTTGGTGTCGTCAAAACGCAGATTGAACTTACCATTGTACTTCTGAGCGATCGACCAGTTGATGTAGATCGCCTTAGCCGAGCCGATGTGCAGGTAGCCGTTGGGCTCGGGCGGGAAACGGGTGTGGATCTGCTCATTGAGGCCAGCCGCAATGTCGGCGTCAATGATATCAGTCAGAAAGTTTTTGACTTCTTCCATGGATTCAATAACCCCCTCGGTTATGTTTTTTCAATGCGATAACAAAAATTTTGATCGGTGAGTCCGGTATCAGGAATCTCCGAATGGATGGACAGATATCCCTCAAGATCGCTGATCTCGGTCATCTCAACCGTTGGATCATACTGGATCAGCGTAGAAGACACCGTTGCGTCCTTGAGTTCTGCACTGTCCACATTGTCCAGAACCTGCGTGCAGTATGCACTAAACTGTTCCAGTTCGGTTTCGTCCAGTGTTCCCAGCACAATGGTCTGGGAATCATCGTCTACGGCAGTGACCAGATTTTCCAGCGTCAAAGTGTCCAGGAATTCCTGCGGCGCTTGCACACCCACAGTTTCCTGACTTTGCTCGGTTTGCTGTGCATCAGACGGGGTACATCCGGTCAGGCAGATTGCCAACAGACCGCATACCGCAAATAAGCGACGGTGTTTCATGGAAATATCCCTCCAAACAATTCAATTTTAAGAGAGCGGATTAACCAAGTGCGGCGATGCACTTGTCCAGTCGTGCCTTAACCTGCTCTGCGCCCATGATGTGCATGACGCTCTGCATGTCCGGTGCGTTCTGACGGCCTGCAACCGCGATGCGGACAACCATCGATACATCACCGACATGACCCTTGTACTGCTCCGGGTTCTGCTTGTATGCCTTGGTCTCAGCAGCAAAGCCGTGCTGTTCTGCGATAGCCTTCATCTTGGCAAAGAAATCGTCCGGAGTGTCGTTCTCGTCGAACTGGCCCTTGAACTCGTTCAGAATCGCCTTGGCATCGTCCTTGGACACGTGCTCGGGCATGGTGTAATCGGGTGCAAACAGCTCGTCGAACAGGAAATCCATATAGGGCTTGACATCCGACCACAGTGCCAGATCCTTACGAGGCTTCTTGCCGCCGCGACCGATGGCCAGGAATGCGCGGGTCTTGTCCGGCTCACGGGTAAAGAGTGCGTGGAACTCGGGATCGTTCTTCTCACTCCATGCTGCAACTGCGTCGTAAACGTCCTCAGCCGACATACGAGAAATAACGTTCTTGGATACGTCCTTGAGCTTGTCGATATCGAACAGTGCGCCCGAACCGCTCATCTTCTTGGTCGAGAACGGGAAATCGTTCATCGGCTTGTCCGGGTTTGCTCTGCGCCACTCCTCAAAGTTGGAGTTGAGCAGAGTCATCAGATATTCGAGCACACTCGGTGCCGGGTAACCCTGCTGGTTGTAGAAGGTCAGTGCCAGCTCGGGATCTTTACGCTTGGACAGCTTGCGCTTGGAGCCGGTCTCCTCGTCGATCTTCATCAGCTGTGCGGTGTGTGCATACTTGGGAGCCTTCCAGCCCATGGCACGGAACAGCTGGAGGTGTACCGGCAGGGTTGCCAGCCACTCTTCGCCGCGTACAACGACGGTAGTGCCCATCAGGTGGTCATCCACAACGTGTGCAAAGTGGTAGGTCGGAATACCGTCCGACTTGAGGATGACAACATCCTGGTCGTTCTCGGTGACTTCCATCTTGCCCTTGACCAGATCTTCGTGACGCACCTTATGCTCAATGCTGCCCTCCGAGCGGAAACGGACAACATACGGCGTACCCTTGGCCAGTTCTGCCTCGATGTCCTCCATCGGACGGTCACGCCATACCGCATACTTGCCGTAGTAGCCAAAGTTCTCCTTTGCAGCTTCCTGCTTCTCGCGCATGGCTGCCAGCTCTTCCTCGGTTGCAAAGCACGGATATGCCATGCCGCGCTGTACGAGCGACTTGACGAAAGTCTGGTAAATCTCAGCGCGCTGCGACTGACGGTACGGGCCGTATGCACCGCGATCTTCTCCCATCGTTGCGCCCTCGTCAAAGGGCAGACCGAACGAGGTAAATGCGTCGATGATGGTCTGTACGCCGCCCTCGACCTCGCGTTTCTTATCGGTATCCTCAATGCGCAGGTAGAACACACCGCCCGACTGATGTGCCAGACGCTCATCAACCAGTGCGCCGTACAGGTTGCCCAGATGCATAAAACCGGTCGGGCTCGGGCCCATACGGGTTACCTTTGCACCCTCCGGCAGCTGACGTGCCGGGTACTGCGCCAGAATATCCTCCGGGGTCTTAGTGATGTGCGGAAACAGCTTTTCCGCGAGCAAATTATAATCCATGGTATCGCTCCATCTCCGAATTTCAAAATGTGCCTGCCGCAACTGCCGGCACAGGCATAGTCTGGTAATGTATATTGTATCATATACGCATAGCGCATTGCAAGGCAGTCCCACCTCGAAACCAGCTTTTTGCGCATAAAATTTGCCCTGTATCATCACGATACAGGGCGTTTGTACTCTCTTGCTTACTTTTTGATCATATCCATGTAGGTCTGCGCGAACAAATCCTTGAGCGCCAACATGGCATCTTCCAGACTGTACCCATACGTATCCGCCGTTTCCTGAATCATCTGACGAAACACCTTGGCGTAACGGTCGCAGTCCATCTCGGACTGATAGCGCGTCAGGATGGGATACAGACTCGCCCAGTCGATGGTGAAGCTGTTGTTTCCGGTCATCTGCACCTGCACGGTCTGCGGCGTCTCATCGCGCAGTAGCGCGTCACAGGTCACGCCGAGCGCATCGGCCAGCGCTGCAATCCGTCCAGCCTCGGGCTGCGCCTGTCCGGCTTCCCATTTGGATACGGTCTGCCGAGACACATCCAGACGTTCGGCCAGCTGGTCTTGGGTCAGATGGGCGTTTTTTCGTGCATCACTCAGTCGTTCGGCAAAATTCATATCGGTCATCCTCTCTGTTCGGTTTGGTTTTCTCCATGATACCCGATCTCTTGTCGGTTTTCAACCAACCGTCGGATGCGTTTGTCAACCACTGGTTGCAAATTTATCCCTGTGTGCGTTTTTCGGACACGCTGCGCGGCATCACAAAGCGGACAACCAGACCGAGCGCTGCAAAGACAATGGCCGACGCGATGAGCGCCATGCGCAGTCCTTCTGCGTCACCGATCAGTCCGATGAGGTACGGAATCACAGCCGCACCGAAGTAGCCGAAAAATAGAATGAGCGACATGACCGTACCGCCGTTGTTGCCTGCATCCAGTGCCGTCGAGGCAATCAGCGGCCAGAGCGCGGACAGTCCCGCACCGACGAGCAGCAGCGCCACCCAGAACAAAATCGGCATGGTCACACCGGCGGTCAGCAAAATACCGATCACGCAGACCGTACACAGGAAGGACACCAGCGCACGCACAGTGTATCGGGTCCCTACCAATCCCGCACAGACGATACGTCCAACAGTGACTACCGTCCAGATCGCCGCTGTGCCCAGCGAGGCCAGCAAGGAGGAATAGCCGAGCGTTGTGGTCATAAAGGTCGCCATCCAGCCGGTCACCGCACCCTCTGCACCGACATACAGGAACAGCGCCAAATAGGTCGGGTACAGCTCGCGACGGGTAAACCAGTGCTTGAGCTCGGCCAGACCGCCCGCTGCCGACTGGTGCATCTTGGGAAAGCGGACGACACAGAATACAACCGCAACCGCACCAACTGCCACAGACATCATGGTGTAAATGGTACGCCAGTCATAACCCGCGTTCAGCATCAGTCCACTGTAAACCACGCCGCCGACCATGCCAATGCCCGCAATACCGTGGGTCATGGTCAGGTTAGAGGCGGCATCCACCGGTGACATATCATCGACCAAATCCATGCCGACCGCCTCAATGAAGGTTGCAAGCGCGCCCATGCACGAAATGAACACGCAAGCGATGGCAAAGCTGTGGGTATGGGCAAATGCAAAGGTCACGAGCGCATAGAAAATGAGTCCGGCTTTCATCGCCGTGCGCTTTCCGATCATCGCGATGATGCGTCCGGTCACCAGACAGAAGAAAATATTAGAAATATAATAAGCGGTAAACAGAAAGCCCGACCCGCCCAGTCCCAGACCGAACGCTGCGCCGATCTGTGTAATCAGCGGCGAAAGCATGGTCTGTGAGACGGCAAAAATACAAATTGCAACACGGGTAATCAGGATCGGAAGTGCCGTTCCCCTTTCCTGTACCGTGCTGACACCAGATGCTGCCATGAATCAAAATCCCCTTTATCTGTTATTTCGTTCTCCATTATAATGCGTCCGGGGGCATTGTCCAGATACCCGCGTCAATCCCATCGAAAATATAAACAACCTCGCTCGGATTTATATATGACGCATAAAAAGCCGGACTGTGTATCCACAATCCGGCAAGATTGGTGTTAAGAAATATATTCCTCGACGTTTTCGGCATCGACCGGTTCGTACGGAATCATCAGAGACAGCTCATCCTCTCCCAGCGTCACACCGGACACCGTATCCAGGCTCTCTCCGGCAATGAGTGCCAGTGCGGCATCAACCGCTGCTCTGCCCTGTTCATCACCCGGCTGACGCACGGTGAAGGACAGCATACCGTCCCGGATGCCCTGACAGCCCGCAATCGTGCCGTCAATGCCCAGAATCGGACACAGCTCTTTGCCCGCTGCCTGCATTGCCATGGCAGCGCCAATCGCCATTTCGTCATTCTGTGCGACAATCGCGTCAAACGATCTTCCGGCTTCAATGAGCATGCCGACCTGTACCTGCGCCTTGGCACGGTCAAACTGTGCCGTAGAGTCATACACAAAGTCATGGTCTACCTTGAGATGATCCATCAGGCTCTCCCGGCGTGCCATCGTAGAGGCCTGACCCTCAATACCAGTCAGATAGACGATGTTCAGGTGCTCGAGTCCCTTCTCTTCGGCATAGTCATTGAGCCATGCAGCCTGATATCGTCCGGGCTCGCTGTCGTCCGAACCGACATAAGCGTTCTTTCCTACGGTCAGCGCACTCATTTCCGGCTCACGGTTGACGAACACGACCGGCATATCGCCCGCTTCGCGCAGGATACCACGAGTCAGGCTCGGTGAGACCTCGTTGACGATCAGCGCATCATAACCCTGCTCTCTGGCATCCTTGACGTGCTGCATCTGCACGACATAGTCGTTTCCGGCATCCCACACCGTGCAGTCAATCTGCTTTTGCGTCGCATATTCGAGCACAGAAGTCTCTACAGTAACCAGAAACTGATCTCTCGACGCCATAGAAAGCGCAATGCGCGTTCCTGTATGTTCTTCAGGCGGCGGTGTTTGCTCCGCGCAGCCCGACAGACACGCCGCAGCCATTGCGCACAGCAGTGCGGCGAATATTCTTTTGATCACGCAAACTCCCCCTATCGGTAAAGCCGACACGGCGTACGCTGTGTCTATGCTATATAGTATACCACAGGAATGGTCGAATTTTAAGATAGTATGTGGTAATTTATGATGCAGTTGGAGGAAATGCTTTCTTTATGCAAAAACAGAAAAGACCTCATGGAATCCATGAGGTCTTTTACTGGAGGTACCACCCAGAATCGAACTGGGGATCAGGGAGTTGCAGTCCCACGCCTTACCGCTTGGCTATGGTACCAGATGGAGCGGATGACGAGGCTCGAACTCGCTACCTCCACCTTGGCAAGGTGGCGCTCTACCAGATGAGCTACATCCGCATATTAAGTTTTTTCACTTACTTTCTTTTTCAAAAGAAAGTAAGTGGTGCCTCCGGGCGGAATCGAACCACCGACACGGGGATTTTCAGTCCCCTGCTCTACCGACTGAGCTACAGAGGCATCTTCAGTTACTGTTGGCCGCTTTCTCTGGGAGAAGAGAAAGTGGCGACCCGGATGGGGCTCGAACCCACGACCTCTAGCGTGACAGGCTAGCGCTCTAACCAACTGAGCTACCGGGCCAAGTGGTGGAAGTTACAGGGCTCGAACCTGTGACCCTCTGCTTGTAAGGCAGATGCTCTCCCAGCTGAGCTAAACTTCCGTGGTGTCATCAGCGACGGTTATTATTATATCTAAAACCACCGCTGATGTCAACACATTTTTCTAAATTTTTTAAATTTATTTTTTCTTGGCATTTACTGCGAGTTTACGTAGCTCTTCGGGCGAAAAAGAGTACACTTTATCGCAGAATTGGCAGGTGATCTCGGCAGGCTTCTCCTCGTCGGCCATATCGCAGAGCTCCTGCTGGCCCAGGCTGATGAGCGCACGGGTGACCTTGGACTCACTGCAATTGCAGCGGTAGCCGATCTCGGCCTCATCAAGGAACTGCACGGTAAAGCCCTCGAGAACAGCGCCCACGATCTCCTCGAGCGTCATGCCATGATCGAGCATGGTGGTCATAGCACCGGCCTTCTGGATGTTGCGCTCCAGCTGGTCGATGTCGGTATCACGCGCACCGGGCATGAGCTGTACCAGATAACCGCCTGCCTGCCGCACGCTCTGGTCAGTATTGACCAGCACGCCCAGCGCACACGCGGACGGAATCTGCTCGCTCTCGGCGAAATAGCGGGTCACATCCTCAGCGATCTCGCCGTTAACCAGATTGACCATGCCGCTGACCGGCTCTTTCAGTCCAATATCCTTAATGACCATGAGCTGACCATAGCCCACACCTGCACCGACATTCAGCTTGCCATCTGCACGCAGCGGCAGATCGACTGCCGGGTTCTGCAGATAGCCGCGTGCGTAACCCTCGCTGTCCGACACGCACACAATCGTGCCCAGCGGGCCGTCGCCGCGCACCTGCACGGTGACCGAGCCGTCGTCTACCTTGAGCTGACTGCCCATAATCGAGGTAATGGTCAGGGTTCGACCCAGCGCTGCCGTCGCAAGCGGCAGGGTCTTATGAATATTACGCGCCCGCTCGACCATGCCCGTCGTCTCGACGGCCGTGATCTGAATGGCTGCGTCTGCGGTGATCGCACGAATTCTTCGATCCATAATATTATGCTTTCCTCTTTCTTGCAATGATAAAAATACGATCCTCACTGCCGTCTAACTCTCCAAACGACAATTCAGGATGCAGTTCGATCCGGTCAAAGCCGCTCTCTTCCAGCAGTGCGCACAGCTCCTCCGGTGCATAGTATCGCTCCAGATGGCTCTCTTCCATGCGCTCCCATCGGTTTTTCTCACCGATGCGCTCGAAGATATCAAAATCATAGGTGCACAGTGCACCGTCAAAGTCTACCTGCCAGGCGCAGTATACGTCCTCGTCGTCGCGCACATAGCACTGTCCGTTCATGCGGTCAAACTTGCGCTTGGTATTCACATCAAACACAAAAACGCCGTCCGGCTCCAAAAACAGCGAGACGCGTCGAAACGCTTCACGCAGGACGGACGGATCTGTCACATAGTTTACGCTGTCCAGGCAGCACAAAACGGCCTGTATCGTGCCATACAGGTCGAGCTCTTCCATTCTCTGGTGCAAAAATACCGGTCTGATGTCGCAGTCCAGCGTATTGTTCATAGCCTGCATGAGCATTTCAGGCGATGCGTCCACGCCGATCATCTCATAGCCGCGCCGCGCCATCTCACCGGTCAGCGTACCCGTACCGCATGCCAAGTCCAGCACCAGTTCGGGACGGAACCCGCACCGCTGAAAAACGGACTCAAAATAGTCCGCCCACCGACTGTACCCGACATCGTCGGTAAACCGGTCATAGTAGGCGGACAAAAAACGATAACTGTCCATTGGTTATGCCTTGCCCTTTGCGCGATCAAGCACCATGCGGTAGCCGTCGGTACCGTAGATCAGGCACTTGTTGACGCGGCTGATGGTCGCCGTGCTCGCGCCGGTCTCCTTGACGATATCGCTGTAGATCTGGCCCTCATCCAGCATCTTTGCGACCTGGAAACGCTGCGCCATTGCACGCAGTTCGGTGATCGTGCACAGATCCTCGAAAAAATTATAGCATTCTTCCACCGAGGTGAGGGAAAGCACGCCCTCAAACAGCTCATCCATGTGAGCGTCCTTCAGTTTGCTGTTCATCGCGTAGCCTCCATAGCTTTACTTCAAATTTATCCTAACACAATACTTTAAGAAAGTAAACAGTTCCAGTGGAAAATTCGCAAATCGTTCATAAGTTTTCCACAGGCGAACCACAAAAAAGCGGTGCGCTTTTAGGCACACCGCCGATTGTCAGACAAAGGCTGCGTTGTTTTTCGGTTACGTATGGACTTCGATCGGGTTTTCCAGCTTCTGACCGGGTGCAAAATCGACAAACAAGGTCAGCGGATAGCGCACACCCTGCGGCATGGGATAGCTGTTGGTGAACGTATTCTCCGCTTCGCTCATGACATACGTCGAGATGCTGTCAAACGAATCGGTCTGTCCGTCCGCGTCTACGTATCCATTAAAGGAGGACGTATTGGTGTGATAAGTTCCCTTCTGTGTCCGAATGCGGAAGGTGAACGCGGCTTCATCGCCGTAAGGGTCAGGTTCCAATTGTTCGATATAATCCGGCAGACCAACCAGCTGTCCGTCCGCCTGAAGCAGAACCGTGTCCTGATCCTTGGGCACGATGGCTGCATCGTCAAGATGCAACGTCAGATGCTCCGCGGTGTCATACCACGCGCTGTCCAGCCAGACCGTGCCGCCGCCATATCCCCTGTCTTTTCCGGTTCCACTGATACCGTTTTGGATACCATCCACCCTGTTTCCGTGCTCGTCGGTCAGATAGAACGGCAGATAGGTCAGCCACGCATCATTTTCCGGATCGGTATGCCAGATAATGCGCGTGTTGGACGGATAGATCGCGATTTCGTCAATGGTCAGCTTCTGTCCAAGGACATCCACCGTCTGATTCACCGGGAATACCCGTCCGCTTTTAAGGAACTGCGGTTCAATCGTTAAGGGTATGTCCAGTGTAAACATCACTTCCGGTGCACGGGATTCTTGAGCCTCCGGTTCATCGAACGCATTCCATTCGGCGTCCTTCCAGTGCTCCAGATTACGTACTTCTACTTTGAGCTGCATTTGTGTTTGGATCACGCCTTCTTTCGAGGCGTGGAGTCTCCAAGTATACAGGGTTTTCTGTACTTTGTCAAGACCCAAATACCCCCGTATTGTGTCAAAAAGTCCCTTTCCGCTCTCATTTCGCTCGATTCTTTCCTCACCAAAGCTTACACTGACCGGTAAGGAATTCCCGTCTGCATCGAACAAATCTGGAACCAATTCCAGTTCTCTTCCCTGTTCATCAGACAGGCTGTAAAAGACCGAAACATTCATCGGATCGGCTATCAGGTACTCAATTGTAACGGTGACGCCGTCCTGCGTGTAGGTATCGCCCACCAGTTGCACATAATCATGTGCAACCGCCGCCTTGAGGCTGGGGTCAAACGCAACCGCCTCGACCAGCTCGCGCACGATCGGCACCCGGCTGGCCGCCAGTGCAAACGTAACCGAGCTGTTGACCAACAGTACAAACGCTGCCGCCGTTCCAGTTACGCCGATTAAGGGTTTAAGCCATCTGCGTCGTTTTTCCCGTCGTTCCGCCCGCGCAATGGTTCGGTTCAGACGAGTTTCCAGTTCTTCCGGGATCTGCTCCGCCTGCGTCAGCAGGTCTTCCCATGCTTCGTTTCGCTTCATCACACATCCTCCTCCAGTTCAACACGGAGCAGAGCCAGTGCGCGGCGCTGGCGCGTCACGACCGTCCCCTGCGGAATTTCCAATGCCTGTGCGGTCTCGGCCTGGGTCAGTCCGGTAAAGTACCGCAGCACGATTACCTGGCGCAATTCTTCCGGCAGGCGCTCGATGGCTTCACGGAGCGGCAGACCGTCGTAATCTTCTGCGCCCTGTTCCTCCACCGGCACTTCCTGCTGTCTGGTACGGCGCTTGAGCTCCCGATAGCATACATGAATCAAGATGCGCGTCATCCAAGTCGTAAAGAATTCGGGCTGCCGGATCTTCTTGCGTGCCCGAAATCCCTGATAAACCGCCTCGTCGACGGCTTCCAGACTGTCATGCGCATTGCCCAGATAACCGTAGGCCGTGCGGTACAGCTGTTCCCGAATATCCTGTACCCGTGCGGCAAATTCCTCCCGCTCCATAAGCATCCCCCTCTCTGTATTTTGTCTCTTTGCCTATTAGAGCGTTGGAAGATGTGTTTTGATTTTGCAAAGAAAAAATTTTTACAGCAGCGCTTCGATCTGCGGCGCGATGGCCTGCGCAAATGCCGCATGGTCTGCCGGAGACAGGTGCACGCCGTCGATCGATGTTACATGCGGCACGGCCTCGGACGCGTCCCAGAACGCCACGCCGTAACGCTCACAGACCGCACGATAGGACTGCGCCAAACGCGCCGAGCGGGCAGCTGAGGCCGCGTCAAACATGCTCTCCATATCGCTGCCCGGAATGTGTGCGGCATCCATCGGGATGGGCGCCACCGCTAAAATCTTAGGCACCGACTTTCCGCCCCAGATGAGCGGCGACTGGGTCAGGCGAATGAGCATTTCTAGCCCCTTGGCAATCTCATCTGCTCCGGCTCCTAGACGACGCTTGCAGTCATTGGTACCCAGCATGATGACGAGCAGGTCCAGCGGTTCATGCATGTTCAGCTCAATCGGCAGAATGTCGTAACCCACCCGTCCGGGCTCCAGATCGTCGTGAAACACGGTTGTGCGTCCTTTATGTCCGCACTCCAGAACGCGGCAGTCGGGCAGCATTTGCTGCAATCGTCCGGTCCAGCGCATGTCATACGGGTATCGTCCTCCGTTTGTCGGGTCGTAGCCCCAGGTGTTGGAATCTCCAAAACACAGAATCTGTTTCATATCGTTTTCCTCCCGTAAGATACAAAAAAGCGGCGCAGATGCGCCGCTTTCTGTGATTTACTTTTCCATTCTGCGTGCGAACACAATGCCGCCTTCCTTGAAGTGCTTGGCCTCACGACCGGTCACAACGAGTGCGCAGCGGCCGCCCATCGCGCTGTCCTTGGACACGCGCTCGACAGGCTCCATGGTCTGCTTCTCCTCGTTGGGTGCCTGTACGCTGCTGATATAGCAAGCGAAGGACTCAACCGGCACATGCTTGGGGCCGATCTCGCCGTAAGAGACGATTGCGCCCGGCACAATTTCGCCGCGGAATACCTGACCTGCGAGAATGGTGTGCTCACCGTACGGGTGTACCGAGTCTACGCCAAATACGAACTCCATGTCCGCCGGAATGCGCAGCTCAAACACCGGGAGCTTGCCCAGGTCGAGTTCCTTATCGTTTCGATTATCCGCCATCGTAGAAAACTCCTTTCGTTCGCTTAGAGCTTCGCCAGCTCCTGTGCGAGCAGCTTGTTGATGATCTGCGGGTTGCCCTGGCCGCGCGATGCCTTCATGCACTGACCAACCAGGAAGCCGGTGACGTTCTTGCCAGCCTTGTAGTCGGCGATTGCCTTCTCGTTCTTCGCCAGTACGTCCTGAACGATCGCGAGGATTGCACCCTCGTCGGATACCTGCTTGAGGCCCATGCGGTCAACAATCTGCTCTGCGGTCTCGTCGGTCTCGAACAGTGCCTTGAGCACCTTCTTGCCCGCTGCACCCGAAATAGTGCCGCCCTCGATGAGCACGATCAGGTCAACCAGCTTGTCTGCGGTCAGCTTGGTATCGCCCAGCTCAACACCCTTGTCGTTGAGGTACTTGGAAATATCGGACAGAATCCAGTTGGCAGCAGCCTTGGGCTTGATCTTACCCGATGCAGCTGCCTGGTCGAGCATGCTCGCCTTGGCAAAGGAATCCATCAGCTGACGTGCTTCCATTGCGGTCATGCCGTACTCGTTGAGATAGCGCTCGTAACGGGTGATGGGCAGCTCAGGGATCTCGCTCTCGATCTGGTGCATCCACTCGTCGTCGATCTCGACAGCAATCAGGTCCGGATCGGGGAAATAACGGTAGTCCTGCGCATCTTCCTTGGTACGCATGACGGTATTCTTGAGCTTGACATCATCCCAGCGGCGGGTCTCCTGCTGGATGGTGCCGCCGTGCTCAACAACGTCGATCTGACGTGCGATCTCGTAGTCGATTGCGCGAACCGCACCCGAGAAGGTGTTGACGTTCTTCATCTCGACACGGGTGCCCAGCTCAGTCGAGCCTTCCGGACGGATGGAAACGTTGATATCACAGCGGATGGAGCCTTCCTCCATCTTACAGTCACAGATATCAAGGTAAGACAGGGTGGTCTTGATCATCTCGAGGAATTCCTTGGCCTCGGCAGAGGAATGCAGATCGGGCTTGGTAACCATCTCGATCAGCGGTACGCCGCAGCGGTTGAAGTCAACGACCGTGCCGTCGATCTCGTCGTGCAGCAGCTTGCCTGCGTCCTCCTCGAAGTGGATACGCTCCAGACGGCAGGACTTCTTCTCGCCGTCCACGTAGAAGAATACCTCACCATTCTCGCAGATCGGAACGTCGAACTGGGAAATCTGATATGCCTTGGGCAGGTCGGGGTAGAAATAGTTCTTACGGTCGGACTTGCACAGGCGGTTGACCGTACAGCCGGTCGCCAGACCCATTTTTGCCGCGTAATGTACAACCTGCTTGTTGAGCACGGGCAGTGCACCCGGCATACCGGTGCAGACCGGACAGGTGTGGCTATTGATGGGTGCGCCAAACTCGGTTGAGCATGCGCAGAAAATCTTGCTCTTGGTGGACAGTTCCGCGTGCACCTCGAGACCGATGACAGCTTCGTATTTCATGTTGATGTCTCTCCTCCTTACAGTGCCGCGATGATGTTCTTGAGGCCGGATGCCTGCTCAAACGCCAGACCAGCGTTCAGCAGTTCCTGCTCACCGAACGGACGGCCGATCAGCTGCATGCCAATGGGCATCTTGCTGCTGTCAAAGCCGCAGGGCTGAACCAGACCGGGCAGGCCTGCGATGTTGACGCTGACCGTACAGATATCGCCTGCGTACATCTCCAGCGGGTCCTGAGTCTTGGAACCGATCTCGTAAGCGGTGGTCGGTGCAACCGGGGTCAGAATCATGTCGCACTTGTCAAATGCAGACGCGAACTCTTCCTTGATCTTACGCTGTGCTGCGCGTGCCTTCTTGTAGTATGCGTCGTAGTAACCGGAAGACAGCACGTAGGTACCCAGCATAATGCGGCGCTGTACCTCCTCGCCGAAGCCCTCAGAACGGGACTTGACGTACAGATCGATGAGGTCATCGCCTGCGTTCGGGGTGCGGTAGCCATACTTGACGCCGTCGAAACGTGCCAGGTTGGAAGATGCCTCAGCCGAAGACAGGATGTAGTAGATGGGCAGTGCGTAATCGACCAGCGGCAGCGAGATCTCAAAGACCTCTGCGCCCATTGCCTTGTACGAATCGGCAGCAGCCAGAACCGCCTTGCGTACCTCCTCCGAGATACCCTCGCCAAAGTACTCCTTGGGCAGACCGATCTTCTTGCCCTTCATGTCGGGGTTCAGGTTTGCACGCACCGAGCCCTCGAACGGGGTCTTGACCGAAGTCGAGTCGTGGGTCGGGTCATAGCCGGTGATGGCATCGAGCAGCATCGCTGCGTCCTCGATGGAACGTCCGAAGGGGCCAATCTGGTCGAGCGAGGATGCGAACGCGATCAGACCGTAACGGGAAACCGCACCGTAGGTGGGCTTGAGGCCGACGACACCGCAGAAGGATGCGGGCTGACGGATGGAGCCACCAGTATCCGAACCCAGTGCCAGCGGCACTTCGCCTGCTGCGACAACTGCCGCAGAACCGCCGGACGAACCACCCGGTACACGGTTCAGATCATGCGGGTTGTGGGTCAGCTTGACAGCCGAGTTTTCGCAGGAAGAACCCATTGCGAACTCGTCCATGTTGACCTTACCGGTGACAACCATGTCGTGTGCCGCCAGCTTGTCCACTGCAGTCGCGTTATACGGGGGCTTAAAGTTATACAGCATCTTGGACGCGCAGGTGGTCAGCGTGCCCTTGGTGCAGATGTTATCCTTGACGGCAACCGGGATACCTGCCAGCGCGGACAGTTCCTCACCGGAAGCACGCTTTGCGTCGACTGCCGCAGCCTGTGCCAGTGCCGACTCCTCAGCAACCGTGATGTAAGCGCCGACCTTATCGTCGACCGCCTTGGTTCTTTCCAGAACGTCCTTTGCCAGCTCTACCGCACTGATCTCCTTCTTTGCGAGCAGTTCGGACAGCTCGGACGCTGTTTTCTTAAATAATTCCATGCTCTTCACCTCTTATTCCACAATTCTCGGTACGGCTACGCCGCCTGCCTGGAAGTCGGGCGCATTGGGCTCGATGAGTTCCTCAGGCGTGTAATCCTGCTCGACGACGTCCTCGCGCAGCGCGTTCTTGCGCTCGGTGTTGATGACGTCAGTGATGTCTCCGAGATCGAGCTGCTGGAGCTTATCGACCATGCCGACGATATTCTGCATATCGCCTGCCAGATGGTCAAAGCGCTCGCCGCTCATCTCCAGACGCGCCAGCACGGCGATGTGTTCAATTTCCTGTCTGGTGATTGCCATGACTTGATGTCCTCCTGTATGTGAAATCTGTTTAGATTGCGATGATTTATTCGGTGTCCAGACCGATCATGCGTGCAAATTCGTCCTCGCCCACGACCGGGATACCGAGCTCCGCCGCCTTTTGCAGCTTGGAACCCGCATTTTCGCCCGCGACAACCAGGCTGGTCTTTTTGGAGACCGAACCGGACGCCTTGCCGCCCATGGACTCGATGAGGTCGTTGATCTGCTTGCGCGTAAAGCGCGTGAGCGAACCGGTCGCCACGATGGTCTGTCCGGCCAGTTTGTCGCTCTTGACCGTCTTTTCACCCGTGAAGTTCACGCCGCAAGCGCGCAGCGCTTCGATCAGATGGTGAGACTGTTCCTGCGACCGCCATGCCGCAATGCTCTCGGCGGTGGTCTGGCCAATGTCGCGAATGTCAGTCATTTCCTCGACCGGTGCGGCAAGCAGTGCGTCGAGAGATCCGAAGTGATCGGACAGCACCTTGCCGGCCTTCTGGCCGACATGACGGATGCCGAAGGCAAACAGCAGGCGCGACAGGTCGCGTGTCTTGCTCGCCTCAATACCGGCAACCAGATTTTCTGCCGACTTGCGCCCCATGCGGTCAAGCGGCTCAATCTGCTCCACGGTCAGGCCGTACAGATCGGCTGCCGACTTGACAAGTCCTGCACCAATCAGCGTATTGAGTACGCCCTCGCCCAGTCCGTCAATGTCCATCGCGTCGCGCGATGCAAAGTGCATCAGATTGCGCAAAAGCTGTGCCGGGCACTCAGCACCCGTGCAGCGGATAGCGGCTTCGTCCGGGTCTTCATAGACCGGTGCACCGCACACCGGACAGAACTGCGGCATCTCAAAGGGTACCGTGTCTGCCGGACGCTTGTCCATCACGACACCGATGATCTCGGGGATGATCTCGCCTGCCTTGCGCACCTGTACGGTGTCGCCCACGCGCACGTCCAGGCCGCGGATAAAATCGCGGTTGTGCAGCGTTGCACGGGATACAGTCGTACCTGCCAGACGCACCGGTTTGAGTACCGCATTGGGCGTGAGCACGCCGGTACGGCCAACCGTGATGGTGATATCCTCGAGCAGAGTTTCCTTGACCTCGGGCGGGTACTTGTACGCCGCCGCCCAGCGCGGGAACTTGGCAGTCGAGCCCAATGCTTCACGCTGCGCAAAGCTATCAACCTTAACGACCGCACCGTCGATGTCAAAATCCAGTGTGCCGCGGCTTTCTCCCATGTTCTCGATCTCGGCCTGTACGTCAGCCGGGTCGGTGTAGACCGGATAACGCGGGCTGACCGGGAAACCGAGCTGTTTGAGATAATCGAGCGCCTGCGTGTGGCTGGTGAGCGGCAGTTCGTCACTGTTCTGGATGTTAAAACAGAAGATGGACAGCTGACGGGATGCTGTGATCTTGCTGTCGAGCTGACGCAGCGAACCGGCTGCCGCGTTGCGCGGATTGGCAAGCAGCGGCTGCTCGTTGAGCTCACGCTCGGCATTGAGCGCATCGAAAACCGAGCGCTTCATATAGACTTCACCGCGCACGATCAGACGATGGGGTGCGTCCTTGAGGGTCTTGGGAATATCTTTGATGGTGCGCAGGTTTTCGGTGACATCCTCACCCACCTGACCATCGCCGCGGGTCGCGCCGCGCACAAATACGCCATCGATATACTCGAGCGCAACCGAAAGGCCGTCGATCTTATACTCGACAACGTACGCCGCCTGCTGTCCGGCACCGGCAACCCGATCGTAAAACTCGGAAAGCTCGTCGAACGAGAACACATCCTGCAAACTCTCGAGCGGATAGGCGTGCGTGACCTTAGAAAACTTCTCGTCGGCCTCACCACCTACGCGGTGGGTCGGAGAATCAGGATCGTCAAACTCGGGATATTCGGTCTCGAGCGCGCGCAATTTGCGCTGCATCATATCATAATCGTAGTCCGAAATCTCGGGCGCGTCCTGGTCGTAGTATTTTTGATTGTGATACCTGAGCTGCTCGCGCAGTGACAGGATTTCCTGCTGAACGTCCATAGCGGCTCCTTTCTACTGGCCAGGAGTGCGATGCGCATAGACCGACCAGCATACCTTAGTATTATATCAAACTTTCCCCGATTTAGAAAGACTGAATTTCTCATTTCTCGCGTTTACGGGGTATAATCGTTGATTTTTCCCAGCAGACTCTGCTCGGTGTCGTCGATATAGGTGTACTGTTCGGGGACGTGACCGACGATGACCGTATCGGATACGACGAGCTGATTGGTCACTTCCGTGTCCACACCGCCCAGACCGGTCAGGATGCGCATTTCGGCTGTGACCTCCAAAATAATCTGATGTCGTGTCTGATTGATGCCCGCATCGGTGAACGCGCTGATGAAATCGGCCTGCACATAGCCCAGACTGGAGATACCGACCTGAAAATCCGGACCGAAGCCACCGAACAGGTCAGGTCCGAGCAGCGAACCGAGCGAAATCTGCACCTTACTGTGCTCGAGTTCATCGAGTGCTTCATAGACCGCCTGCGATACCTGCACTTTGAGGTGATTGGCCAGAATACCGTCGGTTTTGAGTGCGGTCACGTTCTGTTCGCTGTCGCGTTCGAACTGCACCAGATTGGCATATTCTGCCCGATTTTCATAGACTGTATCCGTCAGCACGTCATAGAGTGCGAAAGATGCCTCGTGCACGACATAATTTTCCGCATGATCGAACAAAATTGGTCGGATGGCATGCAGAAAAAGCGTATATACCACCGCGCAGACAAGCGGAATGAGTGCGAGCAGGTAAGCTCTCCCCATCCTGCGATAATTTCGTCTCGCTCTCATCCGCGCATCCCTCCCCGTGGGTACTCTATGCCGCGTTTTGCGCCGGTAGTCCTCACAGGGCAAAAAAAGAGCACCCGAAATGGGGTGCTCTCTTATGAAGCGATATTACAGGATTACTCCTCGTCAACGCCGTCCAGCAGTGCACGGATGGACAGGGAAACCTTCTTCTTCTCATCGTTGATGTCGATGATCTTAGCCTCGACCTCCTGGCCGATGGTCAGAGCTTCCTCAGCCTTTGCGATGCGATGATCAGCAATCTGAGAAATGTGGATCAGGCCGTCAACGCCCGGAACGATCTCTGCGAATGCGCCGAAGGGCATGAACTTCAGGATCTTAACGGTAGCGGTGTCGCCAACCTGGAAGTTGGTGGTGAAGATGTTCCACGGATTATCCTCCGGACGCTTGTAGCCCAGGGAAATCTTCTTGTTCTCGCGGTCGAGTGCGATTACGTATACATTGACATGGTCGCCGATGCTAACAACCTCAGACGGATGCTTGATACGGCCCCAGGACAGCTCGGAGATGTGGATCATGCCGTCTACGCCGCCGATGTCAACGAATGCGCCGTAAGAAGTCAGGCTCTTAACGGTGCCCTCGTACTCTGCGCCAACCTCGATGGTCTCCCAAACCTTCTCAGCAGCTGCCTTGCGAGCCTCCTGCTGGATCTGGCGGATAGAACCAACGACGCGCTTGCGCTGACGGTTGATCTCGGTGATGTAGAAAGTCTGCTTGGTCTTAACCAGCTGTGCCATGGACTCGTCCTTCGGAACACCGGTCTGGGAAGCGGGGATGAAGACACGAACGCCGTGAGCAGTTGCAACGATACCGCCGCGGTTCTCCTCGATGATGGTGCCCTCAACCGGGGTGTGCTCTTCCTTAGCAGCCTCGATGGTCTCCCAGCCCTTCAGCTGATCAACGCGCTTCTTGGACAGAGCAACGGTGCCCTCGAGATCGTTGACGCGAACGACAACAGCCTCGATCTCGTCGCCCGGCTTTACATGCTCCTCAACCTTGTAGGACGGATCGTCGGACAGCTCGGATACCGGGATGTAAGCGGTGTGCTTTACGCCCAGATCAACCTGTACCTCAGTCGGGGAAACGGCGATGACGGTGCCGGTGACTTTATCTCCATTATTTAAAGTTTTGAAGGACTCCTCCAGCATTGCTGCGAAATCCTCATTGGTTTCGATTCTAGTTTCTGCGCTCATCATGTTACTGACCTCCTTAATTATCCATGCCGGAGTAGACGCGCCTGCGGTGATGCCCACTGTTAGGCCACGAAGTGCCTCGATATCCGACGTCCCGAGTTCTGTCGCGTCCTCGATGTGGAGGACGTGTGGGCAAAGAGACGCACTGATCTCATACAGGCGCTTGGTGTTCGAGCTTTTTTTGTCCCCGATCACAACCATGCAGTCCGATCTTCCGGCAAGCGAACGAGCTTCTGTCTGGCGCTCATCCGTAGCATTACATATTGTATCAAATATTTTGCAGTTTGTATACCTTTTTTTTAGAATCTTCACAGAAATATTCCAACTTGCCCGATTGAGTGTGGTTTGACCCACAACGCTGACCGGGGTTTCGGGCGGAAGGCCGAGTTCGTCCAAAGCCTGCAAAAGTTGCTCTGAACTCTCATAAATCGCCGCATTTTGACACCAACCGGCAATTCCGAGTACTTCCGGGTGGTTTTTGCTGCCCAAAATGATGATTCTCCGGCCAGCCTTGGACTCTGCCTCGACAATCCGGTGAATCTTGGCAACAAACGGGCAGGTCGCGTCGTAGACCGTGCATCCCTTGGCTTCGAGCTCCTCATAGACTGCCCGCGTCACGCCGTGGGCGCGGATGAGAACGGCTGCGCCGTCCGGGATGTCAGCCGTGCATTCAGCAGTGCGCACGCCCAGCTTTTCCAGTCTCCGCGTCTCATGGGTGTTGTGGATAATCTCGCCATACGAGTACAGCGTCTGATGTTTGGCCGCTTCCCGCTCGGCTAAATCCACCGCACGGCGCACGCCAAAGCAAAAGCCCGCCGACTGGGCAACCGTGACCCGACTCATCGCTCTTCCTCCGGCTTCAGCTCATAAATGCGGCGCATGATCTCCTGAGACAGCGCTGCATAATCTTTGCTCTTCGGGTCAGGCAGGAAGGGTTTGCCGATGATGACGTTGACCCGTCCATGCTTTTCCTTCTTCTCGGTAATGTACATCGGAACGATGGGTGCCTTGGTCTTGAGCGCGAGCATTGCCGCGCCGTCCTTGGCCTCGTTTTCACTGGCACCGCGTGTGCCCTGCGGGAAAATAAGCAGCTTGTTGCCGTCCTTGACCGCTTGCAGCGCGGTCTTGATCGCGGTCAGATCAGCTCTCGAGCGGTCGACCGGGAACGCACCCAGCCAGGTGATCAGCCAGCTCAGGCCGCGAATCTCAAACAGCTCTTTCTTTGCCATAATGCGGATGCTGTGACGGTTGGAAATACCGCACGCAGCCAGCGGAGGATCGGAGTTGTGCTTGTGATTCGGACAAACCACGCAGCCGCCTTCCGGAATGTTCTCGCGGCCGACGATGTGCAGCTTAAAATGGATATGAAATGCCAGCTGCACAAAGGGCAGCGCCAAACGCTGAAACCAGCGATGATATTTAGCCACCCCGGTCACGCTCCTTTCATCTTGTCACGAATGACCGTCAGGACGGCCTCGATGCTCTGTTCCAAAGTCAGGTCGCTGGTATCCACCAGAACGGCATCTTCCGCCTGCTTGAGCGGTGCCACAGCACGCGAAGCGTCCAGCGCGTCCCGGCGTTCCATGTCGGCCAGAATGCCCTCGACCGTCACGTCCTGTCCCTTCTCGCGCAGCTCGGCGCAGCGGCGTGCCGCACGCTTTTCGGGCGATGCGGTCAGGAAAATCTTGACCTTCGCATTGGGCAGAATGACCGTACCAATGTCGCGTCCGTCCATGATGACCGACTGACGGCGTGCCAGATCGCGCTGCAAATCCAACAGATAGGCACGCACCTCGGGTACCGACGAGACCTGCGAAGCATAGGTGGAAATCTGCGGGGTGCGGATGGCATCGGACACATCCTCGCCGTCCAGCAGCACATGCTGTGCACCGTCCTGATACGTGAGTCCCACCTGAATTTCGGGCAGCGTTGCAAGGATACCCGGTACATCGGTGCCGTCAATGCCTCGGCGGCAGACCGCCAGACCGATGGTTCGATACAATGCACCGGTATCCACATAGACAAAGCCCAGCTGTGCGGCAGCTGCACGTGCGATGGTCGACTTGCCCGCACCGGCAGGCCCGTCAATCGCGACCGCAATCACGTCTTGATTCATTTCTGTTCCTCCTCTGCCGCGCTCTTTCCGGCCAGCCGACCGGTCGCCCAGGCAATCTGTAAGTTAAAGCCGCCCGTGTACGCGTCCACGTCCAGCACCTCGCCCGCAAAGTACAAGCCCGGGGTGCGCTTGGACGCCATAGTCTTGGGGTTGACGTCACGCACCGACACGCCGCCGGTCGTGACGATAGCCTCGGCAATCGGACGTGCACCAGTGATTTCCACTGGGAATGCCTTGAGCAGGCGCACGAGTGCCTGACGCTGTGCCTTGGTGACCGAATGCACCTTGACGCGCGGGTCGATGCCCGAGCGCTCTACGACAACCGGAATCAGCTTGCGCGGCAGCAGTTCGCCGAGCGCGTTGATAAAGTCGCTGTTTTTATGCTTTTCAAAATCGGACAGCAGACGCTTGTCCAGCGTCTTTTCATCCAATGCCGGTTTGAGATCGATGTCGATGCGGTACTCCTTGCTGCCGAAATGGCGCATGTGCGCCGAAGCCGACAGGATGAGCGGGCCAGACACACCGAAATGGGTGAACAGCATCTCACCGAAGTCCTCATAGACCGCCTTCTGTCCCTCGTAGACCGTGACCTGCACGTTTTTAAGCGACAATCCCATGAGCTTCTGGCATACGTCACCGCGTGCGACCAGCGGAACCAGAGACGGACGCGGAGACACGACCGTGTGACCGAGTGCCTTAGCAAAGGTATAGCCGTCGCCGGTCGAACCGGTCGCCGGATAGGATGCGCCGCCGGTGGCGACGATGACTCGGTCGGCCTCGTAGGTCTTGCCGTCCGCCTGCACACCGCACACCGCACCGTCTTCCCCGGTCAGAATCTTGTCTACAGTATGTTCAAATTCAAATTTCACGCCCAGCCGCTTGACGTAGAAAAACAGCGCGTCTACGATATCAAGCGCCTTGTCGGACACCGGAAATACACGGTTACCGCGCTCGGTTTTGAGCGGTACACCCTCATTTTCAAAAAAGTCCATCACGTCAGCCGGACTGCATCCGCCCAGCGCCGAGTACAAAAAACGGGGATTGACCGGCACATTGGCCAGAACGGTCTGTACGTCGCAGTTATTGGTGACGTTGCACCGTCCCTTGCCCGTAATCATAATCTTGCGTCCGACCTTGGCATTCTTGTCGAACAACAGCACGTGTGCGCCTGCCTCTGCCGCAGCACCTGCGGCCATGAGTCCGGCAGCGCCCGCGCCGATGACTGCAATCGTCATTTATTCGCCCTCCAGCTTCTCATAGACCTGGTACTTGTCCCAGATGGACTCCAGCTTGTTGAATGTACCCTCGATCTCCTGCTGACGGTTCATACCAACCGCAACGATCAGCGCATTGAGCACGGACAGCGGTGCGACCAGCGAGTCCACAAAAGAAGCCATGTCGCTCTTGGCGACCAGTACATGGTCGGCATAGCGTGCGAGCGGCGACAGACGGGAGTCGGTCAGGGCAATAACCTGTGCACCCTGATCCTTGGAATACTTCATAGCCGACAGCGTGCGCTTGGAGTAGCGCGGGAAGCTGATGCCGATAAAGACGTCACCCTTGCCTGCACGCAGTACCTGCTCGAAGATCTCGCTGACCGTATTGGTGTTGACCAGCTTGACATTATCAAAAATCAGCGAGAAGTAAAAGCCCAGGAAATTAGCCAGCGCGGACGACGAGCGCACGCCCAGGATGTAAATACGGTTGGCGTTCGAGATCGCTTCCACCGCACTCTGGAACGCCTCGCGGTCGATCTCGTCGAGCGTCATGCGGATCTTTTCCACATCTGCCGACAGCACGGTCTGCAGGACGTCGCGATTGCCCATGCGATCGTTGGTGACCTCCATGCGCTGCACAGCGGTCAGGCGGTTGCGGATCATCTCCTGCAAGGTCTTTTGCAGGTGTGGGTATCCGTCATAGCCAAGTTCGGTTGCAAAGCGCACGACGGTCGATTCACTGACGCCCACCGTCGCGCCCAGTCTGCTCGCGGTCATAAAGGCCGCTTTGTCATAGTGTTCTGTGATATACCGTGCAATCAGCCTCTGGCCCTTGGAAAATTCGGGCAGATTGCACTGAATCCGGTTCATCAAATCATTCATGGCGTTGCCTGTTTGTCTCCTCTATTCACGCCGTTTTTCACATATCCGGCGCGTTTTCATTGCAAAAGCAACCGCTGCACCGGCAGATGGTGCAGCGGTCTAAGTTCATTGTATGAAATATGTGAAGAAAATGCAAGAGCGTTTGCAAGTTTTTTGCAAGATGAATTTAAAATTCCTTCAAATATGCAATTTCTTCCGGGGTCAGCGCACGCCACTTTCCGGGTGCCAGCTTGGGGTCGAGCATGAGTTCACCGACCGCGATGCGTTTGAGGCGGCGAACCTCCAGACCGCACTTCTCGCACATCTTACGAATCTGGCGGTTTCTGCCCTCGTGAATGGTCATTTCAATATGCGCTTCGGTATCCGAAGCCTGGTCACGGATATATACCTTGGCAGGCTGGACGGTGTAGCCGTCGATATCCATAGGCTGCTCCAGACCGGACAGGCGGCGCAGGTCACCGCGCACGCTGACCAGATAGGTCTTACCCGCCTCGTGTGACGGATGGGTCAGGTGCAGCGTCAATTCGCCGTCGTTGGTCATGAGCAGCAGACCCTCGGAATCGGCATCCAGTCGACCGACCGGATAAACACGTGCATGGCAGCCCGCAACCAGCTGACGGACGGTCTTTCTGCCGCGCTCGTCCTTGAGCGTGGACACGTAGCCGCGCGGCTTGTTGAGCATGAGGTAAACCTTCTCCTCGGCACGGCGCAGCGGCTTGCCGTTGACCAAAATCTTATCGCGTACCGGGTCAGCCGAGTCGCCCAGGCCTGCCGGGCGGCCGTTGACGGTCACGCCGCCATCGCGGATGATCTGCTCTGCCGCGCGGCGCGAGCACAGACCGGACTGTGCCATAATTTTCTGAATGCGTTCTTTCATATCTTTATCCTCTTATTTCTTTCAAAACTGATCTTTTAATCGAACAGTCCCCGGACAAAGTCCAGACACCGTTCCAAAATACCCTTGCGCGGCGGAAGCTGCTCCACATCGTACGCATAAGACAGGGTATCGGTCTTCAAAATATGTTCGCCAATCTGATAAACGATCTCGCCGTAATAGTCTCCGCCTGCGACGGTCGCATACACAAACGGTCGGCCGCGCAGGCTGTCTGTGACCTGTTCCCCCGGTGCAAGGTAGGCGGTCACTTCATGTCCGGCAACGAGCGGCACCGACTGTGCCGTCCCGCCCTCGACTGTGACCTCCCCTACCGTGTCCCCTGCCTCATGCAGGGTCACCGGGGTATATTGTGCAAATGCCTCGTCCAGCATGGTGCAGTGATCGTTCCAGTCGTCCGGGTCGTTGAGGGTCACAGCAATCAGCGTGCGGCCATTGCGCTCGGCAGCCGACACCAGACACCGCCCGCACTTTTTGGTGTACCCGGTCTTGACCCCGATTGCACCCTCGTACAGACTGAGCATCTTATTGTGATTGACCATCGTGCGCCCGGCGCAGGTGATGTTTTTGGTGCTGACGATCTCCCGGAAATCCGGATTTTGCAGCGCGTAGGCTGTCAGCTCAGCCAGCTCCCGCGCCGTTGTGTGGTGGGTATCACCATCTAAACCGTTCGGGTTTTCAAAATGCGTATTGGTCAGCCCCAGCGCCTCGGCTTTGTCGTTCATCGCCTGCACAAAGGCTTCCTGTCCGCCGCACTCGCCTGCGATGGCAAGCGCCGCGTCGTTTCCACTCATCAGCATGAGTCCATACAAGGTATCCCGAACGCTTACCGTCTCTCCCGGTTTGAGGTACATGGACGAGCCCTCGGTTTGGGTGTACTCCGGTTTGACCGTGTATGTTCGGTCAATGTCTCCCTGTTCGATGGCGACAATGGCGGTCATAATCTTGGTGGTTGACGCCATAGGCAGCACGGCGTCCGCATTGTGCTCATAGCGCACTTCGCCGGTATCGGCATCGATCACCACCGCACTCTGTGCGCTCATCGCTCCGGCGCGTCCGCATAACAGCACCAGAAACAAACACATCAAAACCCTTGTCCGCCATCTTCGCATTTCCGTCCCTCCCGATCTTTCCTGAAAAAGAGAACCTACCCATGTATCATACGAGTAGGTTCGGCGGAATATACGGGAGAAACCGGAAAAATTTTACGGCTCGGTCGTTTCGGACTTGTTGGTCTTGAGTTCCTCGGCGGTCTCCTCAGGGTCGTCACCCATGCGCTTGGCCAGGAAGCTCGATACCTTGCCGACTGCACCCGGAATCATCTCGACCAGACGGTCTGCGGTATTGACAGCCTGTGCATTGATGCCCAGTACATGCGTACCCTCGGTCGGCGAGATGACCAGAAAACAAACCGGCGTCACGGTCACACCGGCTGCACCGCCGCCGCCAAAGCTCAGCGGGGTGGTCTCCTTGGAATGACGGCTCTGAAAATCGGTGCCGCCCGAGCCAAAGCCAAAGGTCACACGCGAAACCGGGATGACAGTCGTGCCGTCCGGCGTGGTGATGGGCGTACCGACGACGGTATTGGCATCGATCATGCTCTTGATCTTTTCCATAGTCCCGTTCATCAGGTCTTGGATGGGATGATGTTCACTCATTTTGCTTTCGCCTCCACTTTTTGCGTCTGTCGAATCATCCGATACAGCCGGAAGCCGTGCTTGATTCCCGCCATCAACATACGGATGGGGCGGAACGAGCAGGCAAAGCGCAGGTCATATCGGGTCTTACTGCCCTCAAAATCGCCGTCTAACACGATCTCCAGGGTTTTGATGGTAAAATTACGGGCGAGAAACGGGTAAATAATCCCCGTAATCGCCGAGAGATAACCGAGATACAGTCCGGTCTTGGCCGCGTCTCCGGTCGCCAGCACCGCATGGACATACAGTACATCGATACGCAGGCGATCCTTCACGTCGTCCAGAAAATCCAGCACCTCACACATCACATCTCCCAAATCCAGTTTGGACAGGATATCCTTTCCCATTCCCAATTTGCTCGATGTTTCTTCGGCCGGTTCGGACAGTTTCTCAGATTTTTGTTTTGGCTGTTTCTTTTTGCCTTTCGGCAAGCTGATGGTCTTGTAAATCCATCCATATCGGATTTTCGCGGTGAACGTGCCATCCTGCGCGTGCAAATCCATGCCGACACGCGGCAGGAGCAGCAAAAATGCCAGCACAAACACGATCAGCAGCACTGCGGCCAGTCCGCCTGCGATGTAGCCGACAATCTTCAGCACAATCATCCGCCCTCACTCCGTTTCCTTGAGCACAAGCTGTTCCCCTTCGGTCAGTTCGGGCAGGTTGGGCAATTCGGACAGACCGCTGATGCCGAAGGTACGCAGAAAAACGTCGGTCGTGCGGAACAAGGTTGGTCTTCCCGGCACGTCCAGATGACCGCATGCCTCGATGAGTCCCTTATCCAGCAGACTGGCCACCGTACCGCTCGAGTCCACGCCGCGCAGCTGTTCGATATAGGCGCGGGTGACCGGCTGGCGATAGGCTACAACGGTCAGCACTTCGAGCGCTGCCGCGGACAGCGCCGGCGGTCTGCGACTCTCGGTCGCGCGGCGCACGGCTGCGGCGTAGGCCGGACGGGTACAGAGCTGCACCTTATCCTCCATGCGCACCAGCTGAATGCCGCTGCCAGACTGGTCATAGTGTGCCGCCAGCGCGTGCAGCGCATGCGCAACCTGTGCCGGTTCGGCATCGGCTGCCGCTGCCAGACGCGCAACGGGTACGGCATCGCCGACCGCAAACAGAATGGCCTCGAGCGTTGCTTCCAGTTTTGTCATGCCCTATCGTCCTCCACCAGTGTAAGTTCGGTCTGTTCCCCATCGCCTTCCAGCACAATGCGTCGCTCCTTGGACAGTTCGAGCACGGCCAAAAAGGTGGCAACCACCTCCGACCGGCTTTTCGCACCCTCAAACAGGCTGGTAAAGCGCAGTCGGGTCTGTCCGAGGAAGCGCTTGAGGATGGCTGCAATCTTGACCCCGACCGGCACGCTCTCACGGCCGACAATGCCGCGAAAGGCGGCGGCTGACGGCGGCGTGCGGCGCTGGGCACGCTCCAAAAGCGCACGGGCAGCACGCACCAGATCGGACGGCTGATGATGGTACTCGACCGGTCCGCGTTCGCCACGCGGTTCGGGCGGCTTGGCAATCACATCGCGCCCAACGTCCAGATGATCGCGGAAATACGGCGTCATCTCCTTCATGCGCTGATATTCGAGCAGCTGCTCGACCAGCTCGGCGCGCGGGTCTTCCTCTTCCTCGGCTTCGGGTTTGGGCAGCAGCATTTTGGACTTGATATACACCAGCTGCGCCGCCATCGCGATAAAATCACCGGCTACGTCCAAGTCCATCGCCTCTGCCGTGTGCAGCACCTCTAAATACTGCTCCAGAATGGACGCAATCGGGATATCATAAATGGATACCTTATTGCGTGCAATCAGATGCAGCAGCAAATCGAGCGGGCCGTCGAACGCCGACAGATGGAAGGTCATTTCATTCATAACAGGGGACGCACCACCCGAATGGCCAGCTCAATCACCCAGTTGTCGACACCTGCGATGACCAGATCGAACAAGCCAAAGTAGAGAATGACGATCAGCGCAAGCAGGATGACCGACTGATAGCGCTCCATCTTGACCTGAAGCCGGTACGGCAGAAAGGCGTTGAGCACACGCGAGCCGTCCAGCGGATGCACCGGAATCAGGTTGAATACACCCAGACCGACCGACAGTATGCCGATGTAGGTGAAAAACATGCGCAGAGTTTCCAGGAACATGATGTCGCTGTTTACCTTATAGGTCAGAAGCAGCGCCACAATGTAACTGACCAGCGCAAGCAGCAGGTTGGACACCGGGCCTGCCAGTGCAACCAGCGCCATGCCCAGTTTGCGGTTCTTGATGCGGAAACCAGACACATTGACCGGCACCGGACGCGCCCAGCCGAAGCCCAACAGCATCATACACAGGAAGCCGAAGGGATCGATGTGCGCCATGGGGTCAAGCGTCAGTCGTCCGGCACGCTCTGCCGTCCGGTCACCCAGTGCGCGCGCTGTCAAACCGTGTGCACATTCATGAATGGTCAGACAGATGATAACCGCGGGCAGTACCAGACAGAGCGTAATGACGAACTCCCGCAGGTCTCCGCTCAGCAAAGATCGAAGTAACACAGTAAATTTCCTCCAGATAAACTGATCATTCTCATTATAGTGGATTTCATACCTTTTTGCAACGAAAACCGCAAATTTAACAAACCGTTTGCAAACAGAAACCGGTCGGAAAATCAAAAAAAACGGGAGCCGTAACGACTCCCGTTTGGATGCTCTGAACGATTGAATTTTAGATGCCCAGTTCCTGCTTGAGTGCTGCAATCATCTCGTCGTACTCTGCCTGCGTCAGGTGTACCGGCTCGGGATTGGTGATGGCAAACGAACCGCCGAACTCAAAACCGCCCTCGTACTTGGGTACGATGTGGAAATGCAGGTGCGGATTGCTGTCGCCATAAGAACCCAGATTGAGCTTGGTGCAGCCCCACAGCTTCTTAACTGCGCCCGAAGCGCGTGCCAGATCCTCCATAAAATCGGTGCGCTCCTGATCGTCGCACTCGCACAGCTCCTTCTTGTGCGAACCCAGCGCCAGAACGCAGCGGCCCTTATGTGCCTGATCCTTAAACAGGTACAGGGTGCCGGCCTTCATGTCGCCGACCTTGAACATGATCGCTTCGCGACCCTCGTGATGCTCGTCACAGTAAAAACAACCAGTTGCCATAATGCTCTGTCTCCTTTTTCCGCGCGCGGCGGTATTCTGTTTTCAGCATACCACTTTTACACCAGAATTTCCAGTCTTTTGTGCATCATTTCCTCAAAAGTTCACAATCCTGTCCAAGCACCTCACACGGCATACAGGTTCACATCCCATGCGGGAACGTAGGGATGGTGACGCAGATAGAGCTTGTAGGACGAATCGAGTTCCTTTAATAATGCAGGAAGATCAAATAAATCTTCATTGCGGTGATAGCAAGCGACATTCAGACGAGGATGATGGGTTTTGATTGTCTGCTGCGCACCCAGAAGTGCTTGGTGCTCAGCACCCTCCACGTCCAGTTTGAGCATGGTGCACGGCGCACCGTCCAGCACGCTGTCGAGCGATCGCATCTGAGTCGGGATACCCTGCTTTGCAAGCGCAGAATTGCGTCCGGCCTTGGCCGCAAAGGTGAGCACAGTGTCCTCCGACCAACCGCCTGCCTGCACCAGCTCGACCTTTCCGGTCAGGCTCTCCTCTGCGTAGCGGCTGAGCTTCTTAAAGTTTCGCTTATCCGGCTCGAGCGCTGTGATGCTGTCGTAAGCGCCATCGGTATAGGACAGCAGCTCGCGGATGGTGTCGCCATTGTACGCGCCCAGATCGGCAAAACACTCATGTCCGTGCGGCTTGAGGATGTTTCGAAACATCTCGTCCTTATCGGTCTCGCAACGTCTCAAATAGTCGATCTTTCCGCTGATTTTAAAGTTGACAATATCGGAGAATACCTGTCTTGCCGTCTCGTCTGCCATCCAGTCGTAGGCGCGCTGAAATTCGTCGGCATGTGCGTGCACAAAGTCCAGATCAAACAGACCACTGCCTGCGACCGGTACGTCGGGTGCAACCAGATCAAACCGTGCGTCCAGTTCATAAAAGCGTTCCAGTAATTCAGGGCGCTGGCTGGCAAAACTCAGCACGATCACGATGTCCTCGCCGTACTGCTCGACAACCTCGGACAATTTTTGCACACGAAAGCCTGCAAAGCTATGTCCGCGCACAAATTCATCGCTCGCAAAGACCGTCGATGCCTTGATTCCCTTGTCCACAAACACGCGCAGGATCTTGTCCGCGCCATCTCCCATGCCATAGAGCGCAATCGGTCTGCGTTCCTGCTGCAAACGCTCCCACACACTCGTTTTTTCCTGTATAAATTCCATTTTTCGATTCCTTTTCGTCTTTTTTCTCCATTATACGCGAAAACGGTTCGCCTGTAAAGTATGATAAATTTGCACAAAACAGTTGCGCAAATGCACGGGGTCTTTTATAATAAAAGCAGAATGGCAAGGAGGGCGCTCGTATGGCGAACAAAAAAAGAAACCGTATTCTCGAACTGGACCCCGAACACTTCAGGGAAGTGGACGGCGTTGTGTTCGATCTTGATAGCTTCGCCCGGCACTGTGCGCCGCATCCCGCGCCCCACACGCCGACGCAGACCACACAGACCGCTGAACCGCAGGCACAGACCGCGCAGCCGTCTGAGACACCGTCCGAAACCGGTGCGATGCCCGCCCCAGTTTTCCTCTGTGATCCGGTGCATATCGGCTGGTATCCCATCCAGATTGAAGGCCCGTCCTATCCGGTGATGGCCGGTGCGGTGCAGCCCCAGCAAGGTCAGCAGATGAACACGGTGACCTATTACGCTGGCGGTGGTTCGGGCTCGTTCGCATCTTCTTATGTATCCTCTTATATGACCTCATTTATGACATCCTTTGCTACCTCATGGATGACCAGCTGGTATTGGGGTTCTGGCTCGTACTGGTACACGACTTCGGGTTCTTTCGGATCGTTTATCGGCTCGGGTTCGGCCATGCTGGCCGGTGGTTACGGATTGGAGCTGATCTAAGCGGTGCGTGCCTTTCACTCCAACTGGACGCGTCCATTTTTCGCCCGAAACGGTGCGGACGCAGTCTATACCGTTCCCCCGTTTGAGTTGTTGACCACCGCGCTGTCCGCACTGACTTGGCGGCGGGAAAACGGCTCAATCGCGATGTTATGCGACAACACGGCCAAGGACTATTACACCTCCCTTGGCCTTACTTTTTTGTGGGATGACGGCATTCATGCCGTATTGGAAGATATTCCCCGGGAAATCGACGCGACTTGCTTCTGGGCGGCTGGCAAGCTCTATGCCCTGCAGCACTTCGGGGCACCCTGTGTCATGATCGATACCGATTTTATTGTCTGGCGAAATCTGTCTGACCGTCTGGATGGACATAAACTGATGACCATTCATTCCGAGGATATCATGCCCGACATTTACCCGGGTCCCGAGGCGTTTACCCTGCACAAACCGTTCGATCTGGCATCTCTTGACTGGACGGTTCGTCCGGCCAACACCGCACTTTCCTATTTTGGTGACCGTGCATTTACCGAACAGTATGTACAGACTGCAATCGATTTTATGCAGGCGGCCTCCCCGGCTGACAACGGATTGACCTATATGGTATTCGCCGAACAGCGGCTGCTCGCCATGTTGGCAGCCCGTGCCCATATCCGGCTGGACTTCTTCATGGATTTGCCCGAACTGTTTTTATCCGGACAAACTTGGTTTACCCATGTTTGGGGATTCAAGCAGCAGATGATGGCTGACCGTGCCCAGTATGACGGGTTCTGCACCAGATGTGCCAAGCGGCTCATGCGAGATTTCCCCGATGCCGCGTTGGCCTTACAGCAAGTCCCTGCCCTTGCACCTTATTTTGATGTTCCCTTACTTTAAATAATTTAAATAATGATGACAAAAGCCGTCAGCATCATGCTGACGGCTTTTGTTGTTCCGGTCTGCGTTTCCGTGCCACAGACCAGCTGCTTTTTCCGTGTGTGTTACAAGTGGAGGATTGGAAGACCGACCGGTGTGTGGACAGCCGGCCTTCCGGAATCGAGATGAGAAGTTTTATGTGGAATCCGTAAACGGGAGTTCCCAAAAGAAATGGGTTGGCTTACGCCTTGACCAGCGACTCGCCCAGTGCACGGCATGCTGCCAGTGCATCATCGTCCGGGGTTTCGTGCGCCATCAGGCCATCGCCAATCAGCAGTGCACCTGCGTCATCGGCACGCTTGACCCAGTCGCGCATCCACTGGCCGTCGCCCCAACCATAGGAGCCGAACAGCGCGACGCGCTTGCCGCCAAGATTGCCTTCGAGTTCGGTGAAGAACGGGTCAAACTCAGCTTCTTCCAGAACCTCGGCACCCATCGCCGGGCAGCCCAATGCCATGCGGCCATACTTCGCAGCTTCCTGCGCGCTGGTGTCTGCTACGTGCAGCAGTACCGCTTCGCCGCCTGCGCTCTTGATGCCCTCGCAGATTGCATTCGCCATCTGTTCGGTGTTGCCGGTCTGGCTCCAGTAAATCACAGCGATCTGACTCATGATAATCGTTCTCCTTTGCAGTGTAAATGGTGTAATTTGAATTGGATTATGCCGCGAAAAGTTCTAAGATTGTCATTCCGCGCTCTATGTAGCCGCGTGCCGTATCCCGGCAGCGGTCGAACTGGTGAAAGAGGCGTCTTGCCGCCTGCTCGTCACCATATACCTTCCAATACCCACTCAGCTTGCAGTCTTTTCCGCGCTGCTCGATAAATCCGCGCACATCCTCAACCGGATAGCCCAAAAACAGGCCGATCTCATGCGGAAACTCGCGATTTGTCATAATGCGCTCGCTCAGATGCTCCAGCAGTGCATCCAGTCCCTCTTCCATCGGGTAACCGTTCTGCATAAGCAGTGCACGCGCTTCCTGGGAAGCCAGATCGTTCAGCAGTCGTTCCGGACGGTAGATCAAAAGCAGAAAGCGGTAATCGCAGGCGCACAGAATGCGAAAGCGCACGCCGCGATCGTGAAAGACCGCCTGATAGGTTTTCAAAAGTTCGGGTAAATCGGGATACCATGCTCTGCGGCAGGTGATCAGGTTTGCAGTTTTAATTCCTGCCAGCACGGGCGCACCGTGCTCGGCAAGCAGAAGATCAAAAGAGTACATCGTGCGTCCTCCCAATTTGTTGGTTTAGACTAACCCACCTGTCTAGCTCTTCCGCCACACGGACGGTGCTGCGGGCACCGTCCGGCGGGGAACGATTCGAGAATTTGAGAAAGGGGGTGAATCCTTTAGATGTTAGTCTTGGCTAACCTCTGGACATATGTTAGCATAGACTAACCCATCTGTCAACCCTTTTCTCAAAAAATTTTTTATGCCGGTATTTCTATCCCTATTCCCTCCTGTATACAGTTCACAGGTTGAAACAAAAAAATAAATCCGAATCGATACAGATTCGGATTTATTTTCTATGGTGGACACTAAGGGGCTCGAACCCATGACCTTCCGCACGTCAAGCGGATGCTCTACCAGCTGAGCTAAATGTCCACGCTACGCACTTGGTGGTGGAGACGGTGGGGATCGAACCCATGACCTCTTGAATGCCATTCAAACGCTCTCCCAGCTGAGCTACGCCCCCATGACAGTGATTTTATTATACAGGCTGCCCTGCCCGTTGTCAACAAAAACTTTTATTTTCCATTCTAAGAAGTCGACCTCTGCGCGAGTGCGTTCCGATTGCATTTTATAAGGTACCACGATATACTATTAGATAAGAATACGGCTTGTGCCGGAAATGAGGAACACAATGAAATTTGTATTAGAAGCCTGCGTGGATTCGGTCGAATCCGCTCGCGCGGCGCAGGCAGGCGGCGCCACCCGCTTTGAACTGTGCGGTAATCTGATTATTGGCGGTACAACTCCCGATCCCTTCCTGTTCTCCCGCGTACAGGAGTGCTGCACCCTTCCCATCCATGTCCTGATCCGCCCGCGTTTCGGTGATTTTCTGTATACTGACGAAGAATTTATGCTCATGGAGCAGCAAGTCTCTTGGTTTGCAGCCCATGGTGCACGTGCGGTCGTCATCGGCATGCTGACCCCGAACGGCGCACTAGATCGCGATAGTATGGCACGTTTAATCGAGGCTGCACGGGCGCAAAATCCCGACTGCAAAATCACCCTGCATCGCGCATTTGATGTCTGCCGCGACCCGTTTACCGCTCTGAAAACAGCCAAAAAGCTCGGCGTGAACACCATCTTGACCTCGGGACAGGCGGCCAGCTGTGTGCAGGGCGCTCCGCTGCTAACCGAACTGGTGCACCGTGCTGGAGACACTGTAGAAATTCTAATTGGTGCGGGTGTCAACGCAGCGGTGATCGGTGATCTGCTGCCTGTGACCGGCGCACACGCCTTCCACATGTCGGGTAAGCGCACGCTAGACAGCCAAATGACCTACCGCCGCGAAGGTGTCCCCATGGGACTGCCCGGAATCAGTGAATTTGAAATCTGGCGCACCGATGCTCAGGCCATTGCACAGGCACGCCAGGTACTCGATACCTATTTCGCAGGTTAAAAAATTTTTTCCAAAAGGGCTTGTCAAATACACAATTCCGTGATAGAATAAATAAGCTGTTAACGACAGCCCAATGGAATATGGAGAAGTATCGAAGTGGTCATAACGAGCTCGACTCGAAATCGAGTTGGCGGTAAAACGTCACGTGGGTTCGAATCCCACCTTCTCCGCCACCCAAAGAACCATCCAAACGGATGGTTCTTTTTTTGTTTTCTCCCTCACTTTTCTAGTTATCTACCACTAAAATACTGTATTTCGAAAATATTTTCCACCCTGTACTTTGTATGGTGAATGTTTCCATAAACTCAAATTGTGTCATATTTTGTCGAATTCTTTTGTTTCTATGTTTTCAAATCAGGTTTGGTACAAATGTTCGCGGTCAGAATGCGAATTGACGAAGTTTTCCTTTCTTCTGATAATGAATTTATATACTTATATTTTCAAATTCATCCCTTTATCCATCTTTGCGGATATTCTGAAAGGAAGTTCTTCCGATGAAACAACCTCTGCATCGACTCATCTCCGCTGTTCTGCTTCTGACTTTGGCTTCGTCCCTGTTCCCTGCATCTGCTGCACAGGCCTCAGTCAAAATTGGAGATCAGCTTTTTTCCACGCTTTCCGATGCAGTGGCACAGGCACAAGAGGGTGATGTCATCGAACTGCTTTCCGACTGCACCGTCAACGAAACGATCATTTTCCCGTCCGGAATCACTCTTAATGGCTATCATTATCGGTTGACACTCGGTAATGCAGCCTGTTTGCAAGCATCGGGTGATCTGACGCTATGCAACCTGAGCATACTGATGAACCGAAATGCACGTTCCGATACTCCCTTTACACTGGCCGGTGAGCATGCTCAATATGAACTCAGTAACGTTGTTATTGACTGCCCCGATATTTCACGCCCCCCTCCCAGCACCGAACTTCTCACGTTTTCGGCACAAAATAGTTCTCTAACTCTGGAGCGCTGCAAATTTACAAGCTCTATCGATCACTCAACCGGTATTCTGCTAACCGGAGACTGCTCAGACAGCACTCTTTCTCTATCCGAGTCAGACATTCGCATCACGCCGCAATCCAATTCCGTATCTAGTGGTGCTGCCATCCATGCAGATGCAAGCGGCTCAGTCGAAATCGCGGCAGACAGTTGTACGCTTGAAGCTTCTTTTACCGCGCTTGCAAGTGGTGAATCGCAGACCGGTCTTCAAACTACGCTTAGCAACTGTCAACTATATGCAGCTACGCCTCTTTATATCTGCGCTTCCGACGGCTCATACGAAATCTCTGACTGTACTTTGAATGACGAACAGACCAACGCAAACAAATTTTCCGGCTTACTGTTTTTAGAGCAAACCGCACAAGATAACACGTGTTCGATTGTAGATACAAGCCTTGAAAGCGGTTCAGAATCACCGTTTTCCTGTGTATTTTCCATTCAAAACGCACAAAATGACATATCCATTGGCGACCATTCCACCGTGTCCATCGCATCGGACATGGTGGACTTGATTCATGCAAAGGACAAGCTTTCCACACAAATCCACGTATCCGCAGATGATAGTGTAGACTTATCCGCCTTTCCAATCGTCTGGTACGACGCTGATGATCGTCTGCGCAACGCATCCACCTCACTGTCCACCGCCGCACCTGTATGGCAAGCTGGAGATACCGTGACGCTGCGCGGAGCCGTCAGCGGTGCAATTGACTTGCAGGTACCAGTAACCATCCTTGGTGAGCATGCTTCCTTTTCTGGTTCTCTTGCCCTCCGTGCTCCCGGCACCGTTATTCACGAACTGGATCTGTCAAACAGTGCGGTCGACTGCGTGGCAGATTGTGACCTCTCGCGCAATTATTGGGGCACGCAATCGCCGCCGGCAAGTGCCATGACCTCTCCTTTATATGCCGATGCAGACCTTACCGAGCTGGTATATACACAGGTTCCCGACGATCAAGCAGGTCAAGAAATCGATTACTTTATCACCGAAATACAGAACATTCTGTCCCAAGCGATTCCGGGCTGTACGCTGGAAACATTTGATCCACTGACGGACGACAATGCACTCACCTCCTACGCGGAAGAACTGCGTGCACTCTGCACCCGCTTATCGCAGAGCACCACAGACGCACAGCGCGATGCCATTTTATCAGCTTCTCCAGTTCAGCAAGCCCGCATGGAGCTCGCCTGGCACGTCTACTGGGCAGGGATTGAATGCAACACCACAAACAGCACCGTTACATTGTCCCAAACGCTTGATCCTCCGGGCAGCGATGCCTTGCGCACGCTGATGACACAGAATACAGCCGCCAATCAACCCATTTGCGGCATATCAGTCGACGGCACAGAAATCGATCCTACGCAGACGCTTTCTGTTCACAGCACGCTGACGGAGTGGGAATTTGACAGTCAGGGACAGGTGCAATCGCTCACATTTGAAACCGAATTGCGCACCGATCAGGGAACGGTCGTAGCTGGTGACGGTACTTATCGTCTGCCGCTTCCCACGCAGGATTGCGAATCTGTACAGGCCACTATCAACCAGGCAACCACAACTTTGTTTCCTGAATATTCAGTGGAAAAATATGCATACGTGACGCTCTCGGAATTGGGCACGATCAAGCTAACACTGTCACAGTCTGATGAGCCAACAGACCCGGAAGAACCCGACCCACCGACCGAACCTGAAGAACCAACCGAGCCGGAGGAGACATATTACACAATCACGTTGCGTGCAAACACGCACGGAACATTGCGTCTCCGCACACCATCCGAAGCCATACAAGGTGAAACCGTCAAAATCACGGTACTTCCTGATGATGACTACCAATTAGACACGTTGGACGTGCTGGATGCGCGCGGCCGCTCGATTGATTTTGATTTATCCGGCGACACCTTGCGCTTCATCATGCCCGCATCCAACGTCCGTGTCACCGCACGTTTCGTGCGCACGGAGACAGACTCGGAAGTTGCCCCGGATGATCAGCCCACGTTGCCTTCCGATGTGGCGGACGATGCATGGTATCAAGAGGCTGTCCTGCAAGCGGTTGAACAAGGCTTCATGACGCCGCTGCTCATTGGGCAATTCTGTCCCGATCTTCCGACCGCACGCGGCGATCTCATCACAGCGCTCTATCGTATGGCTGGTGAGCCGACCGCTTCGGCTCCGGCATTTACCGATATTCCATCTGACAGTGCATACTATTCTGCTTCCATCTGGGCACGAGCTGCCGGCATTGCCATCGGTGAACCGGACGGTCGATTCCGTCCTTACGACACCGTTACCCGTGAAGAATGTATTGCTCTGCTCTATCGCTTCTGCGGCATGCCACCCATTATACAGACCACACTTCCCTTCTCGGACTTTTCCTCGGTTTCCGACTGGGCGCGTCCGGCGATGTGCTGGGCATATCAGTCGGGCATTCTGTACGGCAACGCAGAGGGCACTTGTACCCCGCTCGCAGCAGTGACACGTGCCGAAACCGCAGCGCTGCTCATGCGTCTGTCACAATAAAATATCCTGCATACAAAAAACAGCGTCAACCATGTTGACGCTGTTTTTTACTCACACTTCCCGGCAAAAATCGCCCGATTTTCCGCCGCTCTTGCGCAGCAGCATGACATCCCGAATGACCATACCGCGGTCAACCGCCTTACACATATCATAGAGCGTAAGCGCCGCGACCGAAGCCGCTGTCAACGCTTCCATTTCAATACCGGTCTTATGCGTGCAGCGCAGCGTCGAAACGATGCGCACATCGGTGTCTGAAATCGGGGTGATCCCCATTTCAATGCCCTCGATGGGCAGCGGGTGGCACATCGGAATGAGCTCCCAGGTACGCTTTGCAGCCATAATTCCGGCAATACGTGCACAGGCAAACACGTCCCCCTTGGGCATACCGCCCGACAAAATCAGGGACAGGGTTTCAGGCTGCATGGACACGACCGCCTGCGCCGAAGCCGAACGCCGGGTTACTTCCTTTTCCCCAACGTCTACCATACGCGCCGCGCCGTTGTCATCAATATGTGTCAGAGACAAGGCAAATCGCTCCTTTTGATCGTATTTGTACCATTAAACCACCTGTCTTTCGGTTTGTCAAGTGACAGTGAAAAGGCTTTCATAACGTTTCCGATGAAAAAGGAAAACAATATGCCAATATGTTGGTGAAAAAATACGAAAGACAGCGCAATCAAAATATGATATAATGCAGCAGAAGTCAAAAAAATCAAGTGTATTATATCGATACGACTCGAATTTTGTCGAGAAATGCGAAAATCCGACAAGTACAATTTCCATGATAACAGATAGAAACAGGACGGAACAGCACGGGGACAAATGACGCATTCCGTCCATATGGGGAGATGGATGGTATTTGAACCAATCGCAGAAAATACAGGTAGAACAAATCTGGAACGCGCAGGCAGAGCAATTACAGCAGATGGCTCTGCGTCTGGTACGCGACCCAGAATCCGCTGAGGAGATCGTACAGCAGGTGTTTCTGTCTGCCTGTCAAAAATCCGATCAGCTGCTGGCCTGCGCAAATCCCAGCGGCTGGTTATGCCGTACCTTATATTGCAAAGTATTAATCTGGTTCTGCAAGCGCCGTCGGGAAAAGGGGCACGTCACATTGGAAGCCATCGAACAGGAAGCGGCCTACTGGATGGACGATCTGATCGACCTGCACACGCTCTATGACGGTGTAGTACCCTACGAAGATCTCGAGCTATTGCGCCGAGCTTACGTGGAAAACGAACCTTTCCGCACCATTGCAGAGGATATGGGTATCTCACTCGGCGCGGCAAAAATCCGCGCTTCACGCACCAAACACCGTTTAAAACAGGAAATCCGCAAACATTTTTAAGCACACGCCTTCGGTATGACCGGAGGCGTGTTTTGTTCTGTGACCGGGTCACGGAATATAGACCTGCAATCTGTTATACTCCTTACAGACCAATCGAGAGGAGAAACCAAACGATGAAAAAACGTTTTGCGGTGGTGGACACCGCACTTTGCGTTGCCTGCGGATGCTGTGTGAAGGTCTGTCCCCGTCAGGCAATCACCGTCCCTAAGGGTATCTTTGCCGAGGTTGCGCGCGCGCAGTGTGTGGGCTGCGGTTTATGCGCCAAGGCCTGCCCGGCATCCGTCATCGAGATCATGCAGGAGGAGACACCGTGAAAAAAGCAAAAAAATGGTATGACTACCTGTGGATTGTGTCCGCACTCTACTTAATTTTGGGATTTTTCAACATCCTGTTTGCATGGCTGGGTCTCATCTGCTTTTTCGTCCCGCTCGCCATCGCAATCATCCGCGGAAACAAGGCGTACTGCAATCGCTACTGCGGACGCGGTCAGCTCTTTCAGCTGCTCGGTGAACGTCTGCATCTGTCCCGCAACCGTCCGGTACCGCGCTTCCTCAAGCAGAAATGGTTCCGCTATGGTTTTTTGATTTTCTTCCTCGCCATGTTCCTCAACATGCTGTTTACCACCTATCTGGTCGCAGCCGGTGCAACCAGCCTGCGCGAAGTGGTCACGCTGCTGTGGACATTTCGTCTGCCCTGGCACTTTGCTGCCTCGTCTGCGGCATCGGTTACCCCGTGGGTTGCGCAGTTCGCGTTCGGTTTTTACAGCGTTATGCTGACCTCTACCGTACTCGGACTCATCACCATGGCGCTGTTCAAGCCCCGTTCGTGGTGCGTGTACTGTCCGATGGGCACAATGACCCAAGGCATCTGCCAGCTGCGCCATCGCGGTGAGGCAAAATAAAAAAATTTGTTGATCTTTTGACTGTACGTTGTATTTCCAACGTACAGTCTTTTATTTTTGCCGTATAATCTGCTCTGTCAGGACGAGAGATCGTCCAAAACAGTAAGATAAGCCACCAAACCTCAACCAACCGATCGAGAAATAAGGAGTTTTCAAATATGGAAAATACGATGTTTTGCTACCAGTGTCAGGAAACCGCAGGCTGCTCGGGCTGCACTCGTGCTGGTGTGTGCGGTAAGACCGCCGAGACTGCAAACCTGCAGGATCTGCTGATCGACGTGACCCGCGGTCTGTGTGCCGTAACTGCTCGTCTGCGCGCCGAGGGCAAGCCGGTATCCGACGTGATCGACACGCTGGTCACCGAGAACCTGTTCGTGACCATCACCAATGCAAATTTCGATAACGATGCCATCCGCGCACGCATTTCCCAGACCATCGAACACACCCAGTCGCTGCGCGCGCAGCTGAGCGACGCATCCGGTCTGCCCGAGAATGCACTGTGGGACGGTTCGGGTGACTGGGACGCACGCGCAAAGACCGTCGGCGTTCTGGCAACCGGCGACGCAGACGTACGCAGCCTGCGCGAGCTAATCACCTACGGCCTCAAGGGTATGGCGGCATACAACCACCACATTAACGCCTACGGCAAGCGCGTTGCCTCGGTCGATGCCTTTTTGCAGCAGGCGCTCGCCAAGACCCGCGATGACAGCCTGTCGGTGAATGACCTGATTGCACTGACGCTGGAAACCGGTAAGTACGGCGTCGACGCGATGGCCGCACTGGACGAAGCCAACACCTCGGCATACGGTAACCCCGAGATTACCAAGGTCAATCTGGGTGTGCGCAGCAATCCGGGCATTCTGATTTCCGGTCACGATCTGCACGATCTGGAAATGCTGCTCGAGCAGACCGCAGGCACCGGAGTGGACGTATACACTCACTCCGAAATGCTGCCTGCGCACTACTATCCGGCATTTAAGAAGTATCCGCACTTTGTCGGCAACTACGGCAACGCATGGTGGAAGCAGAAGGAAGAGTTCGAGGCGTTCGGCGGCCCCATCCTGCTCACCACCAACTGCCTGGTACCGCCCAAGGATAGCTACCGCGACCGCGTTTACACCACCGGTGCAGTCGGTTTCCCGGGCTGTGCGCACATCGAGGCAGATGAAAACGGTCACAAGGACTTCTCTGCGCTCATCGCACACGCCAAGCGCTGTCCGTCTCCGACCGAGCTGGAAACCGGTGAGATCGTCGGCGGTTTCGCTCACAATCAGGTACTTGCACTGGCAGACAAGGTCGTCGAGGCGGTCAAGTCGGGTGCGATCAAGAAGTTCGTCGTCATGGCAGGCTGTGATGGCCGTGCAAAGTCCAGAAACTACTACACCGACTTTGCCAAGGCGCTGCCCAAGGACACCGTGATTCTGACCGCCGGCTGCGCAAAGTACAAGTACAACAAGCTCGATCTGGGCGATATCGGCGGTATTCCGCGTGTTCTGGATGCCGGTCAGTGCAACGACTCCTACTCGCTCGCAGTCATCGCACTCAAGCTCAAAGAAGTATTCGGTCTGGACGACATCAACGATCTGCCCATCGTCTACAACATCGCATGGTACGAGCAGAAGGCGGTCATCGTCCTGCTGGCTCTGCTGCACCTGGGTGTCAAGAACATCCACCTCGGCCCCACCCTGCCCGCGTTCCTGTCCGAGAATGTCGCCAAGGTTCTGGTGGAAAACTTCGGCATCGCAGGCATCACCACGGTCGAAGACGATCTGCGTCTGTTTTTTGGCGACGCGGTACCGGCAAAAATCCATGCTGACATGCATGTCGGTGACATCCTGAAGGCGCACCCCAAGGCTGCCGAAGTGCTCATGTCGTGCGGTATGCACTGTCTGGGCTGCCCGTCGGCGCAGATGGAGTCGCTCAAGGATGCATGCATGGTGCACGGTCTGAACATCGAGGATGTTCTGTCCATGCTGAACGACTGATTGCGAGGGAACACACGATGAGTGCATTTTTAGGACCCATTCACGCTAGAATGTATGGCAAGGTGCAGGCGGTGAACGCACTGGCTGACACCATCGCCGCCTTTTCCGATGCGCAGGGCTGGACAAGTACCCTGCTGACCGACCTGCGGGCTTCATTGCCCGCACCGTCGGGTACGCTCGAGCAGGTCATTGACCTGTCGCAAATTCACGCCTCGCTGAGCGGTCTGGTCGATCAGGCCGAGCGCCGTCTGGCGTTCGCCGTGACTCATGCAATCGCATCCGATGCGGCACATATCCAGGACTTGTGCACGCTGATGGAAAATCAGGGTGCACAGGCCGCACCGCAAACGACCGAATCCTGTGTCGCCGCGTGGCAAACCATGGACACGTACTGGCTGGACGGTATGCCGTGCGACGGCGGCGTGCAGTTCTTGCAGACCGAACCGGACGAAGTCATCTGGAGTGTGCACGGTCAGCACCCGACACCCGATTACTGGACGCTGCGCATCCACTGGATGCAGGGATTTTGCACCAAGCTGCACCTGCGTCTGGAACAACTGAACGACAACACGTTCCGCTTAACTCAGGAGGACTAACACCATGACTTTGATGGAAACCTTATATCAAGAGCACGACGAAATCTGGGCATTCACCGAACAGATGACCCAGAAGTGCATCGATCTGATGGAGCACAATGTTTTCGATGCCGACAGCTTCCGAGCTGATATCGCATACATCCGCACCTATGCCGATGCGACACACCACAAGAAAGAGGAAGATTTGCTGTTCCGCGCGATGCTGGACGAACTTGGCCAGGTGGCTGAAAATCTCATCCGACACGGCATGCTGGTCGAGCACGATCAAGCCCGACTGTATGTCATGGAGCTGGAAACCGCGGTCAATGCCTACGAGACCGACCCTTCTCCTGCGCTCAAGCTGGAAATCCTCTCGCAGGCGATGGACTATGTTCATCTGCTGCGCCGTCACATTGAGAAGGAAAACGGTGCAATCTATCCCTTTGCCGAGCGTGCACTGTCTCCCGACACCATGCGCAAGCTGGAAGCCCAGTTTCAGGCTGAGTGGAATCACGCATAAGAAAACAGGCAGACACAAACGTGTCTGCCCGTTGTTTTTACATTAGTAAGACATAATTGCCTTGACGGCCTCAGCGGTCGAGGTCTTGGGCATCAGTTCAAAGCCAATGCGGCCGGTGTATCCTACCTCTCCGAGGCACTGGAATACATTATGATAGTTGATCTCTCCCGTTCCCGGTTCATGGCGGCCGGGAGCATCGGCAACATGGATATGTCCCAGCTGATCGGCATACGTGCGGATGGTGTCACACAGACTGCCCTCGTTGAGCTGCATGTGATAGACGTCATAGAGCACCTTGAGCATGGGCGAGCCGATGAGTCTTGTCATCTCTGCGGCCATCTGAGTGTGAGCAAGGAAGTTTCCGACGTGGTCAGTCGTAATGTTGAGGGGTTCGAGATTCATGGCAATGCCGCTCTCCTCAGCGATCTTGGCGCATTCGAGCAGCATATCGTACATCGAGCACAGCTTCACCGTATCGCTCAGATCATCATAGTGGTTGACCACGATACCACCGTCACCGAGCGCGTTGGAATGGATGGTGACCGACTTTGCACCGATCTTCTGTGCTGCTGCAACCGACTGGCGCAAAAAGTCCAGATACTTCTCCTTGTGGGTGGGATCGATCAGCGAATAGTCAGCGTCTCCATTGAAACCGGAAATTCCGATGCCTGCCTTTTCTGCCGCTGCCTTGACCGCATTCAAATCCTTGTCTGTCCAGCTCCAGAACTCTACATACTCAAATCCGTCGTCCTTGGCTGCCTGGAAACGATCCAGAAACGGAATCTCATAGTACATCGGTTCAATGCAAGCAGAGCGTATGAATTTCATAGCAAAACCTCCTCAAAACGATTATCCGTACACATACTTTCCCTGTGATTTCTCTCCATTTTATGTGTTTTTGCACGCACTGTGCCTTTATTGCTATTATACGCACACAGCCTACAACCTGTCAATGTGCTCTCTCCCGCTCGCTTTTCACCCATTCTCAAAGTTTTCACTTTACCCGGCAGATATACAATCATTTTCTCGTTTTTCCTGCAATATCTGTACGAATTAAGTTCATTTTATGCACTTTTCCCATTCTATCACCGTCTTTCTATTCAACCCGCACAATTTTTGTGTGCATTTCTATTCCCGGCATCTTTAATCTGGTTATATCGTTTTCACTTTTCTTGTATCTTTATATCTTATTTGCATGACTTTTCCTTTTTTCTCCCAATCCCCTCGGTACTCGCACAGATTGCCGTTCTTGCCCCGTGCATACTTTATCGGCATTCAAAAATGCACAGGATTTCCCGAATTTTTTGATCTCTTGTAAATATTTTTGAAAAAGCATGTGCACCGCACAGAATCTATGGTATACTGAAAACAGTTCTGTCAGCGCACTCTTGGTACAGTGCGCTTTTTACTGAAGCAACAAGGAAGTGATCCAGTATGGGAAAGCGTCCCACCATTCAGATGGTCGCCGATCGCGCCGGCGTTTCTCGCGGTACGGTCGACCGTGTCCTCAACAATCGCTCTTATGTCAAAGCCGAAGTGCGTACCCGCATCCTGGCTGCTATGCAGGAACTCGGCTATGTTTCCCCGCGCGATGCGCACCAGCGTGTGCTCAGTGAATCGCGTTTTTCTCCCATCCGTCTGGGTGTCATTTTACCCAACTGGCCGGATGATCATTTTAGAAATGAAGTGCAGCGCGGTATCCAGACTGCGCGCGCTGAACTGACCGACTTTCACGTCGATGTCATGCTCTGCCACTGTCAGACCGACATTCCCGGCGAGGTCATCGAACTGCTCGACCAACTGGTCGCAGACGGTGCGCAGGGCATCGCTATGTGCGCCATCGCCAACATCGCCATCGAGGCCAAAATCGACCAGCTGGCGACACAAGGCATTCCGACCATCACCTTTAACTCCGATCTTCCGAACAGCAAACGCCTGTGCTTTATCGGTCAGGACTACCGCCGCAGCGGTCGCATTGCCGCCGAACTGATGAGCAAGTGCATCGACCCCAAGGGCAAAATTCTGGCTGCGGTCGGCAATCTGGAATTTGACGGTCACCGCACCCGTTTGGACGGATTCTGTGAGCGCATGCATGAATTGGGATTTGATAACGGTCAGATTGAAATTGTCGAGACCTTCAACGATTACCACACCACCTACCGCAAGGTGCTCGAATCCCTCAGCCGCTGCCCCGATCTATCTGCCATCTACATGGCCAATCAGAGCGTTGCCGGCTGCACCGAAGCCATTCACGCCGCCACGTCCAAAGCACGTATCCGGGTCATCTGTCACGATATCTCGGAGAGCACCAAGCGTTTGCTGCGCAGCGGCGACGTAGACCTTGCCATCTCGCAGGACATCTACCAGCAGGGCTATTTGCCGCTCATTCTGCTGCGTGACTTGCTTCAAAAAGGCAAATCTCCCGCGGCTCAGCAGCCCGGTTCCAACATCTCGATTTTCTGCGCAGAAAATTTATAATAACCTCGACCAACAAAAGACCCCCGGACGGTATCCATGTCCGGGGGCTTTTTCAGGCAGAAAAAACAGCCGTGCGCAAATTGCCGCGACGGCTGTTTTGGGAATCTTACAAATCACTTTGCAAGCAAAGTGCAGTGCATTTTGTAGGTCTTCTGACTCACGCTTTCAGAGCGGTTATTGCCGCTCAACGTCTTAGTACCGCAGCCTTCCCAGTTTCCCAGTGACCGGTTTTCACCTTTTCAGCGGTACGGACTCGCGCTTCAGCAGCGATAAGCTGTGGGGTACGTCCCTCTTCCCTTGTTTAGCCTCTGCCGTTCGCACACCTGCGGTGTGTCAGCCCGACAGCGGCCACAAAAGTAAAACTTATATGGTTTACGATGCGCAGATCGCAAGTGCTGCATCCGCTGCGCTTGCTGCGTCCGGGGTGTAGCAGTCTGCACCGATGGAATCGCAGAATGCCTGGGTGATCGGCGCGCCGCCAATCATGATCTTGACCTTGCCGTTGAGCTCAGATGCCTTAACTGCCTCAACAACCTCACGCATCTCGGTCATGGTGGTGGTCAGCAGAGCCGAGCATGCAATGATGTTCGCGTTATTCTCACGCGCTGCGTCCAGATACTTTTCAACCGGTACGTCAACGCCCAGATCGATGACCTTCAGGCCCTTGCCTTCCATCATCATGCGAACCAGGTTCTTGCCGATATCATGCAGGTCACCCTTGACCGTACCGATGACAACCGTGCCCTTCTCCTCAACGCCTTCGGTTACCAGGTAAGGACGGAGCAGCTCGATGCCCTTGGTCATTGCACGTGCTGCAATCAGAACCTCAGGAACGAAAACTTCGTTGTTCTTGAACTTCTGGCCGATGATGTTCATGCCATCGAGCAGACCCTTTTCCAGGATATCGCCTGCCGGAATGCCTTCGTCGAGAGCCTGCTGTACGCAAGCCTTTACCTTCGGTGCACGTCCCTGCTGCAGCCAGGAGCTGATATCAGTCAAAATAGCGCTCATAATTATATTCTCCCTTTCACAATCTTATCGTTTGGATTCCCTTTTCAGGCGCGTGCAACTCCAGCGCACAGCGGATGCACTTTCCGCTCGGCTGTCTGCGCTGCCGCCCCGATCTGTTGTATGTATCATACCAGTCCCCTGTCTTTTTTTCTTGAACTCATTTGCGCTTTTTTGTACTATCTTATCACTTTTCACAGGAGTGCCTTTCAAAATTCATGCGTTCTTGGGCAAGTATACAGTGCCCGCTCACCGTAAGGTTCTTTGCATTTTATTGAAATTCACATTGCATATCACAAAAAAATCTGCTATATTGAAAAAAATTAAACTGTCTTCCCCAGGAGGTTTCTGAGCATGGACTTCCAGCAACAATGCCTGCACTACTGCAATTTTGTGCAAACGCTGACGGGTACACACTGTACCCTCATCCGCATCCCGGACGGCTCTTTTTGCAGCGAGCCCTTCCGCACAGTCTGTGACAATTATCAGTGCAACGCCTCGCACACCCACCTGTACGGTGCATACGAGGCCGAGCGCTGGGACGGAAAATATATTTATTACTGTCCGCGCGGTCTGGTGTTTATCGCCACCATGGTGCACGATCCCGACAACCAGGGCGATCTGTGCATGATCACCGGCCCCATCGTTATGGCGAACTCACTTGATGACCCGTACGAGGACAACATCCTCTCGCTGGAAAACGTCGAGGGTATCCCGCGCATGACTACCCAGCAGACTCGTGCGCTGAGCGAACTGCTGCGCGCCGCCGTCGGCTATCTCAGTCAGGAAGACCGTGCGCCGAACGTTGACTCCGGCCGTCAGGCGCAGCTGCTCAACACCATGTACGATCTCTATTCCTCGGCTGAGGCGGCAGAATACCCCATCGACAGCGAGCGACAGCTCCAGCAGAGCATCCGCGCCGGAGACAAGGAAGGCTCTCAGCGACTGCTCAACGTGCTCTTGTCCGGCCTGTATCTGGCCTGCGGCAACGATCTGGCCAAGATCAAACAGCATGTGCACTCCCTGCTTGTGCTGATGTCCCGCGCAGCTATCGACGGTGGTGCCGATGTCAACGATATCTTCCGTCTGAGCCAGTCTTATGAACCGGAAATTGAAAAACTGCGCAATCTGGAAGAATTGAACCGCTGGCTGAGCATGGTACTGCACCGTTTTATCAACTTTGTCTTCGACTTCAACGACATCAAGCACCACAACGTCATCTACCAGACTACCGCCTACATCAAAGAAAATCTGGCCGAAAAACTGACACTTGAAGATGCCGCCGAGCATGTATCTCTGTCCAAGTCCTACTTCTGCCGCATTCTCAAGGATGAGCTGGGCTACACCTTCACCGAGTACGTCAACCATCTGCGCGTCGAACGCGCCAAGCTCTACCTGCGCGACAGCACCATGTCCATTGCAGATATCGCCTACGCAGTCGGTTTTGACGATCAAAGTTATTTTACCCGTATTTTCAAAAAGCTGACCAACGTCTCACCCGGTCAGTACAGAAAGAGCAAAAAGTAAATCTTTTGGACTGTCAGAAAGTAAACAAAACCGCTCCTTTTTCGGAGCGGTTTTTTCATTGCATCATGCCTCGGTCTCGTCGATCTTGACCGCGCAAATTTTCTTGTTGGAATAATCGGCCTGCACCCGTTCGCCCGGATGGCAAACCAAAAAGCGTTCTTCATCCCACGGACCATGCAGCAGCGCCTCAAAATAGCCCATTTCTCCCGGCTCTTCAAAGTACGTCCAGCCGAAGTCCTGCGCCGCCTGTTTGGTGTACGCCTCGTATTCGGGATAGCGCCGCAGCGGACAGGTGATGTATCCACAGCTCTCATACCCGTGCATCCATGAATTGGTGCTTTCCATCAGAAAATCGGCATTTTCCTCGCCGTACAGTTCGGCATACTGCGCACGCTGGACACGATAATTTTCGGTCGACGGCGTAAACGCCTGCTCAATCCAGCCCGGATTATACCAGTAAATGCCCTTGTGTTCGGCAAACAGCTTGCGGTATCGGTCAGCCGAGCCCAAAAAGAGTGAAATGCAGTCGTCACAGCGTGGAATGACCAGCGGAAGCGAGCGCGGACGCAGACCGACCACACCGTTCGAGCACAGACCGTATCCCAGACAGATGACCTCAAAGCGCTGGTTCTCGCGCAGCATCTCATTTTCCCGCTCGATCTCGTCAATGATGCGCTGCAGCTCATGGCGCAAAATGTCCGGTGTGTCGTGCAGTCCCTGCCGCAGCCACCAGGTACGGATCGGGTTCTGACTCTCGCTGACCAGATGGCTGATTTCCCGGTTCATCACCATACAGCCGATAAATGCCGTTCTCATCGTTCCTTTCTCTCCCTCTTGTCCGGTTTTGCCTCCATTATACGCACGACTTCGCCCGCTGGCAAGCAATTTTTTCACGCTTCCAGGCATTTTTTCATTTTTGTACTTTCTTGCCATTCTATCCAAAATTCTGCGCAAATTGTCCTATACAGTGGGCGCACACACAGCTATACTGAAATTAGTTATCTGTATCTGAAAACGGGAAGGGGCAAACGTATTATGCGTATCGGCATTGGCATCGACACCGGCGGCACCTCGACCGATGCCGTCCTGATCGATCTGGACACCCGCGCCATTTTGGACACTTCCAAGGCGCTGACCACCCATTACGACCTGATGGCCGGCATTTTGAACGCACTCGATGGACTCAATCCCGAATTGTGCCGCAAAGCCGAGCTTGCCGGTCTGTCCACCACCCTCGCAACCAACGCCTGTGTCGAGTCCAAGGCGCGCAAATCCCGTCTGCTGCTGCTCGGCATCGATCATCAGGGCATCGCGCGCAACGGCGCCCGGTTTGGACTCAATGACCCGGATGACATCCGCTATCTGCCCTGCCGCACCACCATCCGCGGTGAAGTACTCGAAGAGCCCGACTGGTCTGTCCTGCGCCAGCACGCCAGAGAGTGGTTTTCTGACGTGGAAGCGGTCGCCGTGTGCGAAATTTTTGCCGTGCGCAACGAGGGTATTGTGGAAAAGAAGGCCGCACAGATCATCGAGGAGGAAACCGGCCTGCCGGTCGTGGTTTCCAGCACCCTGTTCGGTGACCTGTCCAGTCTGGAACGCGCAGCCAGCGCACTGCTCAACGCCGGACTCATCCCCATCACCCGTGATTTTCTAAACGCTGCCAAGCAGGCGTTCCGCGCCCACGGAATCTCCGCCGAGCTCATGGTCGTGCGCTCGGACAGCAGCCTGATGAGCTGTCCCTTTGCGATGAACCACGCGGTCGAAACCCTGTTATCCGGCCCTGCCGCCTCGGCACTTGGCGGCAGCACACTGGTTGGAGTCGATCAGGCCATTATCGTCGACATGGGCGGCACCACGACCGATATCGCACTGATTGACAACCGTCTGCCCATTCTGTGCGAAGACGGTATCCGCGTTGGAGACTGGAAAACGCTGGTGCACGGTCTATTCTCGACCTCCTTTGCACTCGGCGGCGACAGCGTTATCCGCTGGCGGTTCGACGCCCTCACCATCGGCCCCGAGCGCGTCATTCCGCTCTGTCGACTGGCGGTACAGTATCCCGAGATTGTGCAGACGCTGCGCGACCAGATTCGTGCAACGCCCACCCACTCGCTTCCCATGCACGAGTTCCTGACCCTCGGGCGCACCGACTGGGAGACCATCCCCATGACACCGGAAGAAGAACGGCTGTGTCGCGCACTCACACGGGGCCCGCTCAGCATCCAACAAGCGGCAAACCTGCTGCATCTGGACAAGTATTTGCTGGACACGTCGGCACTGGAACAGTCGGGTGCCATCGTGCGCGCTGGACTGACTCCCACGGACGTAATGCACGTGCGCGGAGACTTCACCGCATACGACACCGAATGCGCGCGTCTGGCAGTTTCCTTTGCCGCGGCTTCGCTGGATTTGCAGCCCGAAACGCTGTACCGTCGGGTATATACCGAGATCGAGCGCCGCATTTTTCTGGGTGTCTCGCAGATGCTGCTCGAACATACCCACCCGTATTTCCGCAAAAACGGTCTGGACGAGGGCATCAAGGCCGTTTTGGAACTGCAATGGAACGAGCGACACAAAGAACCGTCTGGCCTGCTGCATCTCGGGTGTTCCACTCCGGCCACCCTCATCGGCATTGGCGGCCCCATCCACCTGTTCCTCAAAGCCGCAGCGGACGCGCTGCATGCCCCCTGCGTCATTCCCGCCCATGCTTCCACCGCAAACGCGGTCGGTGCAGTCACCGGACAAATCACCGCAACGGTATCCGGTGAAGTCCGCGTGCACGCCCGCTCGGCTGAAACATCCGAATTTCAGGTCATCATTCCCGGTCTGGCGACCCGCTGGTTTGCCCAGGCTGAGGATGCAGTCGCTTACTGCAAATCCTGTCTGCGCACACAGGCCGAACAGAATGTGCGCGCACAGGGCGCAGTGGGTGAACTCCGGGTGACCTTCCATACGACCGACAACTGCTATGACGGCACCAAGTTGTCGACCCACCTCTCGGCAACCGCAAGCACCTACGTACATCCCGAAGCAAAGGAGGATAACGCCGACTGACGGCGTTTTGACCCATCATGCCTACCATCACCATTTTAACGGCAAACCGTGAAATTCACACCCAGGCACCGATCGGAACGCTGCTGTCCGCTGTGCTTCAGTCGGAATTACCGTCTTTCGCGCTGCCCTGTGCAGGCAACCACACCTGCGGCAAATGCCGCGTACAGATCTCCGGCCAGGTCTCCGAACCTGACGCACATGAGTTAGCGTTCCTGTCTGCCGATGACCGCACAAACGGCATTCGACTGGCTTGTTCCTGCCGGATTTCCGGTGATGTGACGGTCACTGTACATACGGCTGGGCCGTCCAAGATTCTGGCTTGGAATGAAATTCCAACGTTCACACGCACCGAGACCGGTTACGGCATTGCGGTGGATATCGGCACGACCACCGTCGCCATGCAGCTGTTTGACCGTACCTCGGGCACCGTACTGGCCGAGCAGCTGGCCGAAAACGCCCAGCGCAGCCACGGTGCAGATGTGATCTCGCGTATTGAAGCCTGCAAGACAGCCGGATTGGATACGCTATCCACGCTCATCCGCGATCAGCTCGAGCAGATGGCACAGCGCTGCTTGACCGAAGCCGGTATCTCGCACATTGACGAGGCGGTCGTGACCGGCAACAGCACCATGCTCTATCTGTACGAGGGCATTGACCCGTCGGCACTGGCCGTCGTTCCCTTCACCATGTCCACCTTCTTCGGCTCGATCAGCCGTCACACACTCGCCGGTGCACCGGTCTATCTGCCTCGCTGCATTGGCGCTTATGTCGGTGCGGATATCACCTGTTCCATTCTGGCTTCCGATATGCTGCATGAGGACGGGGTACAACTCATGACCGACATCGGCACCAACGGCGAAATGGCGCTGTACAAGGACGGCAAGCTGCTGTGCTGTGCCACGGCAGCCGGACCTGCATTCGAGGGTGCCGGACTGAGCTGCGGCATGCCTGCCGCACCGGGTGCCATCCGCACGGTCGAGTTATCGGACAATCAGGTGACCTACACAACGGTCGGCGACCGTCCGGCGGTCGGCATCTGCGGTTCGGGCATTCTGGATGCCCTGCGCGTCATGCTCGAGCAGGAAACCATCGACGATACCGGCTATCTGGAAACCGAAGATGAGGAAAGCTACACCATCGGTAACAGCACGGTGTCCATCACCCAAAAGGACGTCCGGCAAATCCAGCTTGCCAAATCCGCCATCTGTGCCGGACTGCTCACGCTCATGCAGGAGAGCGGCATTACCGCCGATGAAGTCGCTCGTTTCCACGTCGCGGGTGGTTTTGGCAGCAGTATCAACTATGACTCAGCGGCAGCCATCGGCCTGTTCCCGGCGGCACTAACCCACAAGACGCACTTCATCGGAAACGGTGCACTCGGCGGCGCAGCCATGCTGCTGATGAACCGCGAACTGCGCACGATCAGCGAACGCATGGCACAGGAAGCCTGCGAACTGTCGCTGTCGGCCAGCCCGGTCTTTATGGACGCGTATGTCGACTGCATGTCCTTTATGGAATTTTAATTACATCATAAAACACAAGAAAACCGCTCCCAAACGAGAGCGGTTTTCTTGTGTCTGCTGTCTGAAAAAAGACAGGTATGAACATACGCCTTTGACAGCGTTGTTCGGCTGATTTTCATTCTGCATGCAGTCATGCAGGGTTGGTCAAAGGTGACCTTACAGGCCGTCTTCCTCCAGAATATCGTCCAGATCTTCCAGATACGGGGTATCGCAGCACAGCTCGACCGGTGCCTTCTTGGCATAGATGCCGACCGATGCCGCAGACTTTGCGATGGGCTGCATGGTGCCTGCACCAGCGACGCAGCCGCCCGGGCAAGCCATGCCTTCGAGCAGGTAGCCGTTATACTTGCCTGCCTTGGCCATCATCATCATCTTCTTGCACTCTGCCAGGCCCTGTGCGCTTGCAACCTTGATGTCGCAGGTGGGCTCCAGCTTCTTCATGCTATTGACAACTGCCTTTGCAACGCCGCCGCTGACCGCAAAGTTACGGCCGTCGGTGCTTGCCTTGGACAGTGCTTCTTCTGCTTCAATGGACTCCAGATCAATGTTCTTGGCATTGAACAGACCCATCATTTCCTCAAACGTCAGGACATAATCAATGTCGCTGCGTACCGAACGGCGGCGTGCTTCCAGCTTCTTTGCCGCGCAGGGTCCGATAAATACGATCTTAGCCTCGGGATGACGCTTCTTGATCATACGGCCGGTCAGTACCATGGGTGTCAGTGCCATGGAGATGCACTCCTTGTACTCCGGGAACTCCTGCTTTGCCATCATCGACCATGCCGGGCAGCAGGAAGTTGCCATAAACGGAATCTTCTCCGGAACATGATCAAGGAAGTCGATGGCTTCCTGGGTTGCACACAGGTCAGCGCCAACCGCAACCTCGATGACATTGGCAAAGCCCAGTGCCTTCATTGCTGCGCGCAGCTTCTCCGGGGTAACCTTGGGGCCGAACTGACCGACAAATGCCGGTGCAACAGCCGCGTAAACCTTCTCGCCCTTCTTGATGGCCTGGATAACCTGGAAGATCTGTGCCTTGTCAGCGATTGCGCCGAACGGGCAATTAACCAGACACATACCGCAGGATACGCACTTGTCATAGTTGATCTCTGCGCAGCCGTTCTCGTCCGAATGGATTGCATTCACGCCGCAAGCCTTCGCGCACGGACGCTCCTGCTTGATAATTGCATTATACGGGCATGCCTCCTGGCAGCGGCCGCACTTGATGCACTTCTCCTGATCGATGACCGAGCGGCCATTGATGATGTGGATGGCATCCTTGGGGCAAACCTGGGTGCAGGGATGCGCCAGACAGCCCTGACAGCCCTCGGTGACTACGATCTGCTTCTCCGGGCAGGCATGGCAGGCAAACTTAATGATGTTGATGAGCGGCGGCTCATAGTACTGCTCCTCGGTCGAGCACTTTTCGATGCCCTCCGAGATCGGCTTGTCAGCCGCAGCGGTGCGCACCGGCATACCCATTGCCAGACGCAGGCGCTCGCCTACAATCGCACGCTCCAAGAAAATGCTGTCGCGGTAAGATGCACGCTCACCGGGCAGGATCTGGTAGGGCAGCCCCTCCATGGTCTTTGCATAATCGTCGCTCTCATACGCCATACGCGCAATTTCGGTATAAACGCGGCGACGAATCTCGTTAATGCTGGTATAAACTCCGCGCATACAGAGACTCCTTTCACGATTCCTCAATATTCTTTCAATCTCGCTCTCATAGTATAATAGTTTTCCAACATTTTATCAATCCCTTTCTCATATCTTACCCATTATTTACCGGTAATTTGACCAAGTTTGCCAACATTTTTGTCTTTTTCGTTACAGCTGTCCGTTGTCATTTTGCATACAATTTCAGGAAAGCAAAAGACCTGCCAATTTTGGCAGGTCCTGATCGTTTTTCTGTCCATCTTATATGGTACTTTGTCCGCGCTTGAAGGACAATAACGTCTGTACGTCCTTGCGTCGCGGTGCCGGCGGCGTCTCGTCCGGGTAGCCCAGGGCAATCAGCGCCATGAGTTCCTGATCTGCGGGAATGTTTAAAAAGCGCTCGAGCGCCGGACGGTCGAACACACCCATGATGACCGTTCCCAGTCCCATATCGTGCGCGGCAAGGCACAGGGTCTGTGCGGCGATGCCGCAATCGTAATACTGCCATCCCGGGCCGCGATCGGTCGAAAAAGAGCCGTCCCGCTCGTATCCCGAACGCGACTTGACAAAGGTCTGTGCGAGCAGCACCGAGCACTGATCGATGATGCGCGCGTTATAGTCGGGTACATACTGACAGATTTGCGCGCGGTCCTCAGGCTCTATGACGGCCAGATAACGGCTCACCTGGGTATTCTTCCACGAAGGCGCGAAGGCGGCAAGCGATACCACCTGCTCGACGGTCTCGGGTGCGACCGGCTCATTGGTAAATTTACGCACGCTGCGGCGGGTTAAAATACAGTCCTGGGTATTCATAAAAACGATCACCTCTTTTCTTTTATCATAGGGTTTTACCCGAAAAAAGTCAACAAACAGGGTGTATAAGTTCATCAAATCTTCATAAACTATCCCATTCCCGTCCTTGTCCTTCCCGATTGCACGGTCTGTATTTGACAAGGCGGCACATCCGTGTTAGAGTGGACTTACAAATTTTTCCGGTATGCCGGAATCCGAAAGCGAGGAATCCCTATGCCCAAAACCGTTCCCGCCCGTGCGGAGGTCGATCCGCAGTTTCAATGGGCGCTGACCGATATTTTCCCCTCTGATGAAGCCTGGAGCTCCTGCTACGCCGAGGCACAGTCCATGCTGGACAAGCTACGCGGCTTTGAGGGTCATCTGTCCGACTCCGCCGACACCCTGCTCGAATATCTGCGCTTTGGCGATACGCTCAGCGAAAAGCTGGACGCGCTCGGTAACTACGCGCAGCGCAAGAGCGATGAGGACACGAGAAACGCAGTCTATCAGGAGATGACCGCAAAATTCACCAATCTGGCTGTCGCAGTCGGTCAGGCCGACGCATTTTCCACGCCCGAACTGCTCGCCATCCCGGACGAGACGCTGGACAGCTTCTATCAGGCTGCGTCTGGTCTGTCGCACTACCGTCTGGTACTTGACCGCGTCCGCCGTCAAAAGCCGCACACGCTGTCGCGCGAGTGCGAAGCACTGCTGGCCGCTGCCGGTCAGCTCGGACAGTGCCCGGACGATATCTTTTCCATGCTCAACGATGCCGATATGACCTTCCCGGACGCTGTGGACAGTCAGGGACAGTCCCATCCGGTCACCCACGGCACCTTCGTTCCCCTGCTCCAGTCTCCCGACCGCGTACTGCGTGAAAATGCCTTCCATTCGCTGTACAGCGTGTATGGCCAGTACCGCAACACCTCGGCCGCCGTGCTCAGCGCACAGATGAAGCAGCTGCAATTCTTCGCCGATGCACGCCGCTACGACTCTGCCCTGCACGCCGCCCTGGACGGCACCGAAGTACCGGTCGAGATCTATCACAATCTGATTTCCGCTGTCCGCGACGGTCTGCCCGCCATGCACCGCTATGTGCGTCTGCGCAAAAAGCTGCTGGGCGTGGACGAGCTGCACTTCTACGATCTGTACACCTCGATCGTTGCCGATCAGGATGTCGAGGTCGATTACGAAGAGGCCAAGCAGACCGCGCTGGAAGCACTTGCTCCGCTCGGCAACGAATACCGTGCTATGCTGGAAGAAGGCTTTGCAAACCACTGGATCGATGTATACGAAAATCAGGGCAAGCGCTCGGGCGCGTACTCTGCCGGCCCTTACGGCACCCATCCGTACGTTCTGTTAAACTACACCGATACCTTAAACGATGTCTTTACGCTCGTGCATGAGATGGGACATGCGCTGCACTCCTATCTGTCCAACAAGCACCAGTCGGTCACCTATGCAAACTATGTGATCTTTGTCGCTGAAGTGGCCTCGACCTGCAATGAGTCGCTGCTCATGCAGCATTTGCTGAACAAGACCCAGGACAAGCGCCGCCGCGCTTATTTGGTCAACTACTTCCTCGAACAGTTCCGCGGTACGCTGTACCGTCAGACCATGTTCGCAGAGTTTGAGCTGTGGTGCATCGAGCAGACCCGTCAGGGCATCCCGCTGACCGCAGAATCGCTGTCGGCCAAGTACCAGCAGCTCAACCGTGATTACTACGGCGAAGACATCGTGCTCGATCCCGAAATCGCACTGGAATGGGCACGCATTCCGCATTTCTATTACAACTTCTATGTCTACCAGTATGCGACCGGCTATGCGGCAGCCATCGCGCTGTCTCAGCGCATCCTCAAAGAGGGTGCACCCGCTGTGAAGGATTACCTGTCCTTCCTGTCCAAGGGCTGCTCGGCCGATCCGGTCACTCTGCTGCGCGGCGCAGGCGTGGATATGGCTTCCCCCGAACCGGTTGCCGCTGCGCTTAAGTTGTTCGATTCTCTGGTCACCGAACTGGAGACTCTGCTGCAAGACTAAACATCCGTCAAAAAAAGACCGCTCTTTCAGAGCGGTCTTTTCGTTTATTCTTTCCATTCGTCCCACCAGGCGTTAAACGGCCCAGTGTAATTGGTCTTAAAACCGGTCAGACTGCGGGTGCAGATCTTCTGCCAGCCGCCCGGCGTGTCTCCCAGATTGGAGAACACCAGAATGCCGCGTCCGCGCAGCCATTCAATATCCTCGCGCTCAAGCGCTTCGATGTTGAGGCCAACTTCGAACAACTTCATCGACGGAATCTTTTCCTTCCATTCGGGCGTCAGACGGCGAATGTTTGCGCCCAGCTTGACACCTTCGGGCAAGCGATTGTGTCGGGCATAATCCTGAATTTCGTCGATCAGCTCGGGTTCTCCCGAAAATACAATGCAGTCGCTGCGTCCGGAAAAACCTTCGAGCAGTGCGCACAGTTCGGGCATCATTCCCGGTGCCTTGTACTCAATTTCCAAAATCACACGGCGGGTCAGCTGCTCCATCCACTCAAACAGGTCGGACAGACGCATCAGCTTGGCCATACGCGGATCTTTCTGCCGTTCGATCTCATACGGATGATCGGGGTCCTGTCCCAGCTGGCGCGCAACGTCCACCGCTTCGTGCTCCTCCATGCCCTCATCCTTCCAGTTATCCATCAGGTGATTGGCATAAGGCAGTTCAAGCGCTTCCAGCTCCGCCCAGGTACAGTCCCGCACCGCACGGGTGCAGGGATGGTCCGAACCACAGGTCAGACGCTCCAGGGTCTCGTCGTGATGAATGACGATCACCCCGTCCCGGGTCATACGGATATCGATTTCCAGTCCTTCAATTCCGCCGTGATAGGCCGCGCGAAAGGCTTCGAGCGTATTTTCCGGAGCAGCCTGACTGATGCCGCGATGCGCCATGCGCCAGGGGCCGGTATACTGCTTTCTCATAGTACTCGTCTTCTCCTTCTCAAACACGGCAAGGTGCGCCGCACGTCTTTTCAGCTTCACTATACTGCGCCCTTTAGAGAATGTCAACAAAAATTTGGTTAAATTTGCTAATTTTACCCTGACTTTTTCCCGTGCATTTGGATATGACTTTGTTTCTTTCGCTTCATCATGCACTTATAACATACCCGGAATTTGGAAGAAATCGGCATGGGTGCATGGCAAACCTGGCAGCTTTTACCCTTTTGGGACAACTCTCGCACCAGAAGTTCGTTGATTTGCAGCGCAGTATTCTCTTTTTCGGTGCGCAGCCAGTCCAGATCGACCGGCTGACGAAATGCGCGGCAGAACGAATAGTACAGATCGAGCATCTGGCTGTATAATTCCAGCCCGTCGAGCGAGCTCTTGCCCCGCCGCGGCCATTCGATCTCCCGTCCTTCCAGGTACTGACCACAGTACAGCAGGAAATAGTCCATCAATTCCTCTTCCCGCTCGTCAAACGGAATGGTCGCAGCCCGCAGGGATTGTTCCTTGTCCAGCGCAAGCCCACAGTCTTGCAAGGTCTTTAAAATAAAGATGTATCGGTCGATGGGCATTTTTTTATACGGCTCGATTGCTGGGATGCTGTTCCACACCTGCAAAACTTCGAGCAGGTCGTGATCGACACGCAGAACCAGATCGGAAAAGCCCAGCATGGCCTGCTTGATCGGTTCAACCGGTGCGGAAAGGCCCTGCCAGATGGTCTCGCTGTCGATGGTCGCGGTCACAAAGCCCTCATCATATACACCAAACCGTCCGGCACGTCCGCCAATCTGGCGGATTTCCTCCGGGCGCAGTGCGCGATTATGCAAGCCGTCAAACTTGCGGTCACGGGTGAAGATAACACGTCGGATGGGCAGGTTCAGTCCCATGCCGATGGCATCGGTCGCCACCAGCACGCGGGTCTCACCGCGTAAAAAGCGTTCCATCTGCAACTTACGCGTCGCATACGGCAGTGCACCATAAATAATCGAGGCCGGTACGCCGATCTGGCGCAGCTGCTCGGCCAATAACAGCACGTTGCGCTTGGAAAACGCGATGAACGCATCGCCGTCCTGCACATCTTCCAAAGTGATCGGCTGATCGACCAGAATCAAGTCACACTTGCGTCCGTGGTGCTCGATCTCATAGGATTCCCCGCAGCTCTCAATCAGCCGGACGATGATGTCCAGTCCTTCGGGTGCGGTGCACAGGTGGATCTCCCGGGCACAGCAGCCCAAGATCGCACGCGTCCATGCAAAACCACGCTCGCGATCCGCGATCATCTGGCATTCGTCCACGACTGCTACGTCATACACGCGATGCGGGTCGAGTTTTTCCACCGTAGATGCAATGTGCGTCGCACCCGGTCGGATGTCCTCCTCTTCGCCGGTCAGCATACTGCAATTCACGCCGCGTTCCAGCATAGACTCCTGCACCTCGAGTGCCAGCAGGCGCAGCGGTGCTAAATAAACACCACTCTCGGCCTGTGCCAGACGGTTCAGGCTCTCGTATGTCTTGCCCGTATTGGTTCCGCCGACATGAATGACAAACCGGCGCTGCATCATACGCGCTTCGGGATACTCGTCCTTGGGATCGACCGTGATGAGGTCGGACAGCTGGCTGCGAATCATAGCCGGGATAAAGTCGACCAGATAAATCTGGTACAGCGAGCTGTCCATGAGCTTACGCACCGGGAAATCGGGCAGCGCTAAAATCTGCTCGGCCGGAACCGGCTCGCCGCGCTGGGCGTACTCATATAAAATAACCGCCGCCACGCGTACCAGCGCCGCTGTGTACCCCTTTTGCAGCAAATGATGTAAGCTGCGCTCGCGCTTGGTCTCTCCCCGTCCGAGCCACGGCGCACAGGATGCCAGAAGCTGCGGATTTTTGAGGTAACGGCTGTGCCGCACATCGGCTCCGGTCATCTCCATGACCGTGCGCAGACCGTCCTGTGCCTCGGCAATCGATCGCACCGGCTGTGTGTCATACAGTGCGCTCAAGATGGCCTGATGCAGACGGCGTACCAGCAGAATTGCCGTGCGGTCACCCTCGGTCATGGTTTCCAGTGCCTGCGCATCAAAGGCCTGCTCCAATGCCAGACCGCCCAGAAATGCCCGGTTCTGCCGCTGTAATTCCTGCGCTCTGCGCCGCTCGGCACGGCCTGCACGCCGTCCGGCGACGCGCTCCAGCTGCGCCCGGATATCCGGTCGGTTTTCCAGCCGCATGACGTCCTCGAGCGACCACAGCCGCACGGCCTTGGGACTGTTCTTATGATGCGGATTTATGCCCCGTGTCGGTGCGGGCAGGCGCTTGATGATCGGGTCAGTCCAACCGCGTTCATACAGGTCGCTCACGGTCAGCCACTGGGCTTCATTGGGGTCAAGCATGAAAGGCCTCCAAGATTTCAAAATTTCTGTCTCAATTAGCTGTAATTATGTACAGCTGCTCCCGGCTATTATACCATTTCTATCCTTCAAGGACAAGGCTTGCCCTCTGTTCTCCCTTCACGCACGCAAAACCTCTACCTAGTGAATGTATTGTATGTGCTTTCTCTGTTTGGGACAGCTTATCCCACCCCCTCGGTTACACATTTAACTGTTTTTATCATCTGCCCAGTCCTATTTTTTGAGACAAAAAAAGAAGAAACCACCCCTTTTGGTTTCTTCCTGCGCGGTCATAGCATCGCCTGTTCTGTAATCCAGTCATAGATGATATCTCGGAAATGGATCGCAGCGACTCGATTCTGATTGAGTTTGCACACGATTTTCTCGGCATCTGCGCGTCTTACCGTTACATCAGACAGCATATCGAGCAGACAGCCGTTTTTCAGCATCGCAATGCCGAATGTGTGTGTCCGATCCTCCGGCACGGGGACAGACTCAATCACAGCGAAGCAGGGATACATAAACGCTTCCCCCTTTCTGCTCCTATTGTAGCACGCAGCCACCATATGCTGTGTCACTTTTTGTCGATATACACATGATGTTTTACTATATTTCCTGCTTTTCCCTACAAGATTTGCGGGAAAATATCGGCAAAATCCATAAGATATGAGAGATTTTTCTCATTTTGCGCGCAATACGGATACTGGTAAAATGTGCGTAAAAACGCAAAAAGCGCCTGCGCAGAATGCGCGGGCGCTTTCAAATGAATCAACATTAGATGGCACGGGTAACCTTGCCGGAGCGGAGGCACCGAGTACATACGTTGATATGGCGGGGAGTACCGTCGACCAGAGCCTTAACACGACGAACGTTCGGCTTCCAAGTTCTGTTAGAACGTCTGTGGGAGTGGGAAACCTTGATACCAAAGGTCACGCCCTTGCCGCAAATATCGCACTTTGCCATTTTTCCTGCACCTCCTTATCTAAAAGGCATTGAGTAACGGATATTATATTAGCACAAGTCCGGCATAAATGCAAGCCTTTCTTTCAATTTATTTTAAAAAAACAAAAAAACTTTTCACCGTTTTCATGCAGCCATTGAAAAGCCTGTATCGCTCCGTTATAATAAAGGTATCTTACTCGCGTACGGTAGGAGGATTCGAAAACATGCAATTAAAAGAATTTGGTGTATGCCTTGGCGACCTGATCCAGGAATTTGATTTCGAGGTCGTCTACGGCCCGGAAAACTTTGAACACGTCGAGATCACCAAGACCGACGTCAGCCGTCCGGCGCTTCAGCTGGCAGGTTTCTTTGACTACTTTGACCCCAACCGTATCCAGATCATGGGTAAGGTTGAAAACACCTTTGTGGAAAAGATGACCCATGAAGAACGTGCGCTGTGCTTTGACAAGCTGTTCGGCTCTGGCATCCCGGTTATGATCATTTCCCGCAACATGGATGTCTTCCCCGAGTGCCTCGCAGCCGCTCAGAAGTACAACGTACCGCTGCTGCGCACCAACGAGTTTACGTCCACCATCGTCAACGCACTCGTGGCTTCCCTTAAGGTATCCCTCGCGCCGCGCATCACCCTGCACGGCGTTCTGGTCGAGATCTACGGCGAAGGCGTTCTGCTGCTCGGTGACTCCGGTGTCGGTAAGTCCGAGACCGCGATCGAGCTGGTCAAGCGCGGTCACCGTCTGATCGCTGACGATGCCGTCGAGATTAAGCGCGTGTCGGACAAGACTCTGGTCGGCACCTCGCCCGATGTCATCCGCTACTTTATCGAGCTGCGCGGTATCGGCATCGTCGATGTGCGCCGCATCTTTGGTGTCGGTTCGGTCAAGCTGACCGAAAAGGTCGAGCTGGTCATCAATCTGGAACCCTGGGAGGAAGGCAAGCAGTATGATCGCCTGGGCCTCGAGGGTCAGACCACCAGCATTTTGGACATCACTGTTCCCTCTCTGACCATTCCTGTTCGCCCCGGCCGTAACCTCGCCGTCATCATTGAGGTCGCTGCAATGAACGACCGCTATAAGAAGATGGGCTACAACGCGGCCAAGGACTTGCAGGAGCGCATGCTCAAGTCTTTCGGCGGCAACTAATGAATTTCCGAGAAAGGCAGGGCTTCCCCCTGCCTTTTTTCCCACGCTCCGGCAGGCAAAACCACCGGAATTTGACAAAATATTTGACTGGAGGAATCCTGAATTATGATGAGACTCGGCATTGACCTCGGCGGTACCAACACGGTTGTTGGCCTGTGCACCCTGGACGGTGTACTGATGGATAAAATTTCTGCTCCCACCAAGACCGGCGATCCGGACGGCTTGTGTGCGGTCATGCACGACCTGTGCCGCGATCTGTGCGACAAGCACAACATTCCTTATTCCGAGATCGAGCAGATCGGCATTGGTCTGCCCGGTACGCTCGTCAAGGCAACCTGCACGCTGACCTTCGGCACCAATCTCGGCATGTCCAACGTCTGCTTCGCGCATGCATTTGAACCCGAATTCAACTGCCCGGTCAACATCGACAACGATGCAAACTGTGCTGCACTGGGCGAGTTCTACGGCGGCGCAGGCCGCGGCACCCGCAACCTGCTGATGGTCACGCTGGGCACCGGCGTAGGCGGCGGTATCGTTCTCGAGGGCAAGCTGTACACCGGCCGCGAGGACATCGCAGGCGAGATCGGCCACATGGTCATCGTCCCGAACGGTGCACCCTGCAACTGCGGCCGTCACGGCTGCCTGGAGACCTACGCGTCTGCAACCGGTCTAATTCGTCTGGCACGCGAAGCAATGGAGCAGTGCCCCGACACCTGCCTGCACGCCATGGTACAGGAAAACGGCGGCAAGCTGACTGCTAAGATGGTCTGTGATGCACGCGATGCCGGCGACGCACTGGCCGACCGCGTATTCAATGATTACTGCGACTATCTGGCCTGCGGTCTGACCAACCTTATCAACGTATTCCAGCCCGATGCCATCGTCATCGGCGGCGGTGTTGCCGGATACGGTGAAAAGCTGCTCATGCCGCTGCGCGAGCGCGTCCATGCACAGCAGTTCAAGATCGCTCCCGAAGGTACGCCCATCGTTGCAGCAACCCTCGGCAACGATGCCGGTATCATCGGCGCAGCCCTCCTCTAATCGCTTATTTTTGTAAAAACCTGCCAAAATCCAACATATTCCGGTGTTTTTCTTGATTTTCCGCCGCTTGTTTGTTATAATTAACTTTAGTATTCGCATTCACCCCCGGACGAAAAAAGGAAGACGCATCTATGAAACGATTGGTTGCAGGCATTCTGACGGCAGCACTGCTCACTTCGGCCGCAGGCGCTGTCTCATACGACCCGGAAGCCGCAGGTACATCTGCTCCTACTGCCACGGCAGTCAGCGAGACCGTGAGCGAGTCCGTCATGGCCGCTTCTCTTACTGCATATCCGGCTACCATGACTGTCATGCTTGACGGCAAGCAGGTCAAGCCGGTGGGTTACAACATCAACGGCAACAACTATTATAAGCTGCGTGATATCGCCCTCATCCTCAACGGTACGACCGCTCAGTTCGGCGTGACCTGGGACAAGAGCACCCGTTCCATGAACCTCACACCCGGCAGCAGCTATGAAGCCGTCGGTGGTGAGCTCGGCGCGATCCCGACCAAGAACGCGACCGCACAGACATGCAGTGAAACCGTTCTGATCAACGGCATCAAGGCCTCTTTGACCGCCTACAACGTCGACGGCTACAACTACTTTAAGCTGGTCGATCTGGGCGATGCGCTGGGCTTCGATGTCGGCTATGAATCCCAAACGCGCACGGTCGTCATCACAACCCCGACCGTAGAACAGCCGACTCCGGAAACACCCGAAGAGACCCCTGAAGAACCCGAAACGCCGGCAGAACCGGAACCGACTCCCACCCCCACAGCTATCGATGGCAAGCTCAAGATCTGGATCGATCCCGGTCATGGCGGCGCCGACTCGGGCAATGTTGCAACTTCGGCTATCCCCTTCGATGACTATTGGGGCGTACACCACGATGGCAACACCAAGATCTACGAGAAGGACTTTACCCTTGCTGTCTCGCTCATGCTGCGCGACAAGCTGGAAGCGGCCGGTGTTGAGGTACGCATGACACGTGAGGATGACTCGACGGTAGACGCAACGACCCGTAAGCAGCTGTTCAGCACCGAAGGCGGCGGGTACGACATGATTTTCAGCGTTCATCAGAACGGTTATTCTACGTCCACCCCCAAGGGTGCCGAGCTGCTCATTCAGGTTGCCTACGAGAACGGCGGTGCAGGACAAGAGTTTGGCGATCTGCTCAAGCAGGAGTACACCAGCTTGGGTCAGGATTGGAGACGCTTTGTCTTCCAGCGCAGCAGCAGCGATCCCTCTAAGGACTATTACTTCGTCCTGCGTGCAGCTCAGGAAGGCGGCGCACTGGCATTTATCAGTGAGTTCTGCTTTATGAGCAATCCGGACGACCAGCTGTGGCTTCTGTATACCGAGAACCTGGACAAGCAGGCTACTGCACAGTACAATGCGATCATGAAGTATTTCGAGACCCATCCGTACTGATTTTGAAATCCTACGCAAAGGAAGTTTATGTTACATGGAATCGATAATTGAACAGGCAATCGCCCGCCATCACAAGGGCTACAACTGTGCTCAGGCCATTGTCTGCACCTACGCTGACCTGTTCGGCGTAGACGAGCAGACCGCTTACAAGATGAGCGAAGCATTCGGCTTTGGCATGGGCATGATGGAAGTTTGCGGTGCACTGACCGGCGGTCTGATGCTGGCAGGTCTTCAGAACAGCGCCGGTGTAGAAACGCCGGGTTCTACCAAGGCCGCAACCTACAAGATTGACCGCATGTTGGGAGAAGCCTTTTCAGAGGCAACCGGCTCGCTGCTGTGCTCCGAGCTCAAAGGCCGCGATACGGGCAAGCCGCTGTGCTCGTGCGACGACTGCATCCGCCATGCTGCACGTATCATCGAAGAAAAGCTGCTCGCTGATGCGCAGTAAAATATTCTGCATGTCAAAAACGGTCATCCATTCGGATGACCGTTTCTTTTACCCAATCTCTTACCGCGATCGCAGCATTCTATTTTGCCCATGCTGCGCATAAGATATGCAATTCGGGAGGGATTTTCTATGATTGTAACTGCCATTTACGGCACAGAACATGTGGGCAGCACCGTACACCTCGCGCGCATGGCGATTGAGACCTTACAGCCGGATGAGGTGCATGAGTTTTTTCTGCCCCGTGACTTTCATCATGTCTGCACCGGCTGTAACGCCTGTTTCTTTGCTCCAGTTCCCTGCTGTGCACCTGCTCACGCACAAATTGCCCCCATACTGGATGCCATCGACCGAGCCGACGTGCTCATCCTTGCATCTCCTGTCTACGTCTATCACGTCACCGGCACAATGAAATCCTTTTTGGATCACTTTGGATGCCGCTGGATGCTGCACCGTCCCACCCCATCCATGTTCACCAAACGAGCGCTTCTGCTGACAACAGCCGCAGGCGGCGGCATGCGCCGTACCTTGCAGGATTTGCAGGACAGCATGAATTTCTGGGGTGTGGGCCGCGTAGTGCGCTTAGGCAGAGCTGTTCACGCACTGACTTGGGATTCGGTCTCCCCTGCCACACGCTCACGTCTGGAGCGTGATGTGCAAAAGGCCTGTCGTCGCCTGCGCGTCGATCGTCCCGTCAAACCTCGCCTGTATGTGCGCCTGATGTTTGGCTTCTTTCGTCGTCTACTGCCGCGCATGAATACTGCGACCGATCTGCAATACTGGGAGGTGCAAGGCTGGTTTTCCGGCCACAAACCCTGGTAAACATAAAAAAGACCGCATGACAACATGCGGTCTTTTCTCTTATTCCTTTTCAAATACGCATACAACCATCTTGACAAAGCACTCCTTGAGCAGCGGCAGCTTGGCCAGCGGTGCCAGGAAGCCACGCAGCGGCACTTCACGATAATATACCTGCTTCATTCCTGCACTTGCACGTAAGCCGTCAAAACGCTTAATGGTCATGTGATTGATGTAGGAGAAATACTCCTTGCCCTGCGCATTGGTCGAAATGCGGAAGTTAATGCGATCATCACCGTCCGGAACCGTCTTGCACAACTCCTTGTAAGCGGCAACCAGCGTGTCCTCAGAAAAGAACATGTGCACCCACGGAATTGCGATCAGATCGGACAGATGCGCACCAAACGGATGATAGTACGGCGGGAAGTTTACATACAGCCGTCCACCAGGCTTGAGCACACGGCGTACCTCTGCCAGTACCAGATCGGGACGGTCTACATGCTCCATTGCATCATTCATGATAATCGTATCGAAGCTGTTGTCCGGGAAACCGGTATTGGCTGCATCGCCAACCACGAAGGTAAAGCGATCTGCATACCCAAGCTGCTCCGCCAGCGCCTCAGCTTCCTCTTTGTAGTGCGCTACAATGTCCATGCCTACGATCTTTTTGACACCCTGCGAGGCATAGTACATGGTCTTACCACCTGCGCCGCAGCCGACATCCAATACGGTTTTATCCGCAAACATCTCCTCTGTCGTGTAGCGCTCGGTGTAGAACGCAATGGTATTTCCGCCGCGCTCATACTGCCACATTGCATAGCTTTCTTTGCCTTCGTTCTGTAAATTAAACGGATGTACCGGCAACGGGAACAGTCGGTTGAGCGCCAAAAGGAATTTTGTCATCATAATACCTGTCAACTCCTGTATCGAATCCTCTTAATCACGCTCTATTATAAAGCAAAATGCAAAAAATTGCAACCAAAAGTCAGAAAGTATCTATTTCAGCATTTTCCAACGAGCTTTCTTAATAAAGTTTCGATCAAACCTTTTCAAAGGTTTGCGGGTTCCCAGGGCAGAGCCCTGAGTCGCGTCCCGCAGGACGCGAAATCCCCTTTTGATTTTCGCGTCCCCCGCGAGGGAAAATCAACTAAACTCTCGTTCAAAGCGCCGCCCGCAGGCGGCGAGAATCTTTGCGCGCTAAGCGCGCTCATGAAAAACGCCTAAAGCGTTTTTCACATAGCGGCTAACGCCGCTACCGCTACCGTTTCATTTCCCGATCAGTCGGGAGGACTGGAAACTCTCCTTGAAAGGAGAACGAAGGCCAAAGGATGGACAACCTACGGTTTTCCACCCTTTGGGAACCCGTTTTCCCTTGTTATCCGGGTTACTGCGTACTGCCGACAGGGTGGGAATGTACGAGCTCCTCACGGCGGGTGCAAGCCGTCCGGCGCTCCCGTTTATGCTAGGACTACGTTGTAAATGTGAACTTTATGGAACCTTACGGAAATAGAAAATGTCCCGGTGGGACGTTTTTCCGTAAGGCTGTGACCGACTTGTTCGGTCAAGCCATGAACAGAGAATAATTTTATCTAAAATCCTATATGACTTTTTCAGATAAAACAAAAAGCAGTCTATACAGACTGCTTTTCAGTGTGCGCGTCGAGTTATCTTCCCGGGCCGTCGCCAGCCAAGTATTGTCACCGTAAATGAGCT
>NZ_NFKK01000011.1:0-98155 GCF_002160355.1 Butyricicoccus pullicaecorum | reverse complement strand
GCTGGGTTGTTGTCTCTCTTTTTGTTTATTCTACTAGCTCTGGGGTTCGCCGACAAAAATTGGTTAAATACTCCCGACAAAATATGGTCGCGATCTCCCGGCTCCAACATGAATCAGGCGTATCAATTTTTAACACGCTATAATCAAAGAATAGCGCCTTCCGGAATCTACGGGTTTCGGAAGGCGCTTCTTCGGCTTATTTAATAATTTGATACTTGATGCGATTTCCATATTTTGAAGGCCACAGCAGTCCGAGTTTCTCAAACTTGAGCATAAACCCGCGGATGGTAGCAGTAATGTACCGCTGGATTATTTCTTGATATTCTGCTGGCTATTCTGCAGAAGGTGTGGTATTTGTTTGTGTCAAAGGAGGAGATGACTATGAAAAAACAAATTGCCATAGCCGCAGCCATTACCGCCACTCTTGCCCTGTGGGCCGCTGTGTCGCCCCAAACTGCGGGGGTCAAGGAAACACCCGCACCAAGCCCAATGCCCACCGTAGCGGCCCCACAAACGCCGCGTACGGAGCTGAAAGAACTGGAGGTATCCCTGACAACAGAACTGGAGCCAGCTGAGGAAATGATAGCGGAGCCTGTTTTGGAGGAAACTGTGGAGCAGCCACCCGTTTCCGCACCAAAGCCCACAGCAGGGAATCAGGATGCGCCAGCGACGGAACCAACTAACACGCCCGAACCAGAGCCAACCCTGGAGCCGGAAGCCGCCGATAGCAGCTCGGAGAATATGGTCTATGTACCCGGCTTCGGCTGGCTCGAGAGCCAAGGTCCCAACCAGGTAACATACGCTGAGGATATGTACGAGAACGGCAACAAAATCGGCATTATGGGATGATGCAAAAAATGCGCCGCATAAACAAAAAATAGCCAGTTTGAAATGGGTGTAAACGCAATATGCCTATAGTACATTTTATTGGACACTATTTCTGATAGAGTATATTAATTACGAAAAGTGACTATGTACAAAACAGCAGCGACAACGACAACATCGGACAAAATATATGGCAGATCACAGTTAGCAATTAGCAGATGAAGAATGCTTGTTGAAAAACATATTAGAGCACATGCGAATATCGCAAATATTAATAAATAGCGGAAAGAACACGAAAGATATTCAAAAATGTTGAAAACGGCACAAACATTCGATATAATACAAAAGTAAACTTGCGCAAACAGATGACAGCGAGGTGTGCCAATATGTCCGATTTAATAAATGAGAACTATATCAGCATTGAAGATGCAGCGTTGTTTCTTAATATTAAGTCCGTTACTTTGCGAAAATGGATAAAAGATAAGAATGTACCTGCCCATAAAATCGGAAAGCAGTGGAAGTTTAAACGTTCCGAACTGGAAGAATGGGTAAAAAGCGGAAAGAGCGCGATGGACTAAAAGCATTTTATATAATATAAAACAATATGGAGGACCATATGAATACTCATTATGCAATTTCACTTTTTTCTGGTGCAGGTGGGCTGGATCTTGGAATTGAAGCCGCAGGATTTGTTACCCGGCTTTGTACAGATATTGATGACTTTAGTTGCAAAACGCTCGAGCTTAACAAATCAAGACAGCACGGAACTTTTTTACAGGAAGCCACAATTGCTCAACGTAATATTAAGGAATATCCAACAGAGGAGATTTTGAAGGATGCGGGACTCACCAGAGAACAGGTTGATCTGGTTTACGGAGGCCCTCCTTGCCAGGCATTTTCTGTATTTGGAAAGCGTCAGGGCATCAACGATCCTCGCGGAACACTTTTATGGGATTACATTAGGGTAATTCGTGAGATTCAACCCAAGAGCTTTATCTTTGAAAATGTCGCAGGCATTCTCACCGTTGATGATGGGCGAGTGTTTGAGATGCTGAAGGCAGCTCTGGAAACGGATGAATCCGGAAAAAAGTGTTACAATCTTTCCTCCGCATTGTTTAATACGGCTGCTTATGGCGTACCACAGTATAGACAGAGAGTCATTATTTATGGTGTGCGCAGTCATGAGGCTATTCCGCTTCCTGTGGAAACTCATTATACACAGCCGGATGCACCCATTGCCGGACTATTGCCTCCTGTTACTGTGGCGACTGCATTTAAAGGCTTGCCGGACGCGCCTTCTAATGTCATAGCCAATCATATTGGGCGAGTTCATGGTCCGGCTGTTATTGAAAGATATAAAAATATGGGATATGGAGAAAGAGATTCCAAGACAAGAATTAACCGCTTAGACCCTAATAAGCCAAGCTATACAATCGTAGTGGGCTCTGATAAGGGCGGCGGAAAAGGCCATATACACCCCTTTCTTCCTCGTGAGGTGACTCCGCGAGAGTCTGCACGGATTCAAACCTTCCCAGATTTTTGGGAATTCACAGGAACGAGTCGTCATCCCATTAGACAGGTGGGTAATGCAGTTCCTCCGCTTTTTGCGGGCGTTATCGCTTCTAATTTGTTGCGTTACGGTTTTGGCGAAGCTGATGCTCCTAATTATGCTGAGTTGGTTCATCGGTTGGGGTTATCGTATTTAGAGTGATGATTTGTACAGGAGGTATGCAACATGGCACTACCTAAAGAACCGATCGTGAAAAAGTTTTTCACCAATAAAATTGAGAGTACCCGTGATGATTGGTATGGCTATTTGGTCCGAATTGCTCGTATTTTTTATACTCTTGATGGTGAAGAGTATAACCGTGATGTGCTGATGGGAAAGTTTTCCTCAATGAGCGGTAGAAATGCCTCCCAAGCGCAAAGAGATTCGTCCAATTTCCGCGATGAGTTTGGGGCGTATGGTACCTATCTGGGAATCTATCATTTGGAGCAGCGAAACGGGAAATGGTATATTGTTGTTTCAAATGCAGCAAAAAAATTTTTGTGCTGCGAGAATCCCAACGCAGCTGCTTTCTGCCGAGCGCAATTATCGCTGTTTCAGTATCCTAATGGTGCAGGATCGGGCATTTCAGCGAATGGTGGTCAGTCTGTACAAGGAAACATCAAGGCGGATACTATGCGTGAAATTCAAAATGGAGTTAGGATAAATCCTTTCCGTTTGATATGCAAAATTGTGGTCGGAGAAGTAGAAATAAACAAGAAAAAATACAGTGATATTGCCATCCCATATACAGCGATTTTCTGCATGGTAAATGATGACCGCATTAACCAAAATTATAATCCTTCTGTAGAAATAGTTGCATCTGTGTTCTCAGAATACTGCACTGCCGGTGATAATGTAGAGATGAGCCTGGAGGGGCTGACCAATTTCAAACGTAATTTTCATATCCTTGAGAAAACCGGATTATTTACGAGAGACTCGAAATTCGGGTTGCTCATTGCACAAAGAAATTACGCTGTAGCGTACGACTGCATTAAAGTCATTGCAGATATGGATATATTCTTTGACGGTTTTGAAGAATTATATGAGTCCCCCAGTGAAGATGGAGTGCGTGATGTCATTTCTGGTCCAAAGTGGGGGGAATATTATGATGCAGCAAGACTATCGCCTGATATACTGGCAGCTTTAGGAGTTGAGGAAGATGATGCGCCAATAAAATCATTTTTATCGACACACGACTTCTCTCCTGCCCATTTATTGCAGGAACCGGACAATCAAGAAGGAATGTTCAAGAAATGGTTAACGGCGCAAACCAAAGCCAACGGAGCACCCTATTCTGAGAATACAAGAAATCAGTACATAAGTGCACTTAAGGCCATTTCTGGCTCATTCCCAGAAGCAGTTGTTCCATATACCTCAATTTTTGAGATTGCTGATGTGGCCACTTTTGATCGAAGCCAAGCTGCTATAAAAGCCGACAAAGGATATGATGCATTTAATAAGGCAAGAGGCAATGGCTCCCTATCAGCTGGTCTTGATTTGTACCGCCGTTTTCTAATGGAAAGAGTATCCTCCAATGATGTTGAATACCTTTCTACCGCCTGGTTCAGACTTGCCGCTGAAAAGTATGCTCAGGTGGATACAGAGGCAAATGAGCTGTATCAGCAGTTTCAAAGTTTATATGCTCCGGAGAAATTACGTGCCTTCCCTGATGAAGACCTGTTGGGATATATTTTCCTCGGTGTAAATGATCGTAGTCTTTGCAACGCATTAGAGTTCGATGCCCAATATACACAGTTCGGTAGCATCGCTGGCGGAACTGCATATAAATACAATTTGTTCTATAGCAGAAACGAAGAAACCTGGAAGACCTCGTTTGGTGAAGGTGGTCAGCGTTCCGTTTCTCAAGAAGAAGCTCTTGAAATAGGCAAACAAATCCGTGATGCGCTGGTAGCTGGTGCTGATATTATTTCAAACCATGAAATGCTTGTAACGGTCAACGATTACAATGATTTACTGAATGGGTTGAATACGGCTATTCCGCAGTATATTACAAAAATGTGGTTCTTGAAGTATTACCACATGATGTTCCCACATATCCTGCCCAACTTTTACAATGAAGCATGGCAGAAGCACATTCTCTGTAATTTAAACATTGTTCCTTCTGATGCGCAGTTTATCCGTATGGGACAGATCAATGTTTTTGTAAATGAGTGTGGAATCTCCAATATTGTCTTTTCGAAAATCATCTTTGATAGCATAGGATCTCCGAAAACATTCTATCGAATTGGTACAGGTGACAATGGAATCTACTTTAACGAATGGCGCCAGAATAACTATGTTGCCATTGGCTGGAATGAACTGGGAGATCTCGCGGCTACCTACCAAGAGGATGTTGACAGCAAAGGAATAATTACTGATGCGTTAAAGAGCCAGTGGAATTATGATAACAGGCTGGCCTCGCGCAAATATGGTGAAATTAATAGTTTCTATTCAGCTGCAGCTGATACTACGTATGTAGTTGCTATGGCAGGGCAAAAAGTTCTTGCTATCGGCCTTGTGACTGGCGGTTATTTCTTTGATGAAACAAAAGAATATGGGCACTGCCGGCCTGTCCGTTGGCTCAAAGTATTTGAGAAAGGGAAAACACTTCCTGTCGAGGGCGAAGGCAAGCTGACTACTTTCTACGAACTGAAAAACAGCGAAAATATATGCTACCTGTATTCTCTTCTGCATGGTCGCGATGAAACTCCTAATGATGTTCCAGAGGAAGCCCCTGTAGAACAAATTCGCCCAATCAGCTTCAATACGGGTCTGATCAGTGATCAACCTCGCAACCGTATTCTCTTTGGCGCACCAGGCACCGGTAAGAGTTTTACTCTGAACCATGAAAAGGATGCCCTGCTTGCGGATGGCGGCGAGTACGAGCGAGTGACCTTCCACCCAGACTATTCCTATGCTAATTTTGTCGGCACATATAAACCTGTGCCTTGTAAGGATAGCGACGGCAAGGATGCTATCACCTATTCTTATGTGCCAGGACCCTTCATGCGTACCTACGTGAAATCGCTTAGGAACAGTAGAACGGATGCATCCAAGCCCTTCCTGTTGATAATCGAGGAGATCAACCGTGCCAATGTCGCGGCTGTGTTCGGTGATGTGTTCCAACTGCTTGACCGTGGTGATGACGAGGTCAGTGAGTATCCGATTCAGGCGTCCGAGGACATCAAAAGGTATCTGGCGGGAGAGCTCGGCGGCAATCCAGACGATTACTCTGAAATTCGCATCCCGGATAACATGTTCATCTGGGCTACTATGAACAGTGCTGACCAGGGCGTATTCCCGATGGATACTGCATTCAAGCGTAGATGGGACTTCACCTATCTGGGTATCGATGACAGCGAAGCCGGAATTGTTGGCAAAAAGGTCATCCTCGGACAGGGAGAATATCGCCGTATCGTGGAATGGAACGCACTCCGTAAAGCCATCAACAATGAACTTCTCACTTACAAGGTCAATGAGGATAAGCTGATGGGGCCGTATTTCATTTCCAAGAAAAATCTGCGGGAAAGCGAAATGATTGACCCCACAGTGTTTACTCGCATTTTCAAGAACAAGGTCATTATGTATCTGTTCGATGATGCTGCAAAACAGAAGCGTATTACATTGTTCGGCGGCTGTGATGAGAAGGCCAAGAACCAGTATTCCAAGATTTGCAGAGAATTTGATACCAAGGGCGTGTATATCTTCTGTGAAGGAATCAGCAGCCAATTTATTGATAATGGTCCAGAGGATGATGGGGAATGATTTCGGTATTTTTACGAGAACAAAAACGCTATACACAGGAAGACCTGGTTAAAGAGTTTCATTGTTCCGAGGAAAAGACTGTTCGCATTCTGAAGCGTCTGAAAGAATATGGTGTACTGAAGGCTGTAAAAGCAAATGACACACAAAAGGATCTCACCGATCTGTTGGATGAGGACATCGAAATTGCCGATGTCGAAGTCGGTGAAAACGAATACCTGTATGTGTTCACTTTTGTTGGGGTTATTACTATTGAGGGCCGTGTGCTGAAATGCTATCCAAAATATTTGCTCGATGCCACGGCCCCCAAAGCGGAACTGAAACAAGTGCTAAAAGTTCTTGAAAAGTACAATTCCAAGGAACAAATCATTCGTATGTACAACGATACGAGTGACAGCAGCGCATTTAATATGCTGGCTGTTATGTTGTTCCTCCTTCAGGATTATTTCGAGTATGGTGCTTATACCAACACACAGGATATTATCGAATCCAACGGAACTGGTGAAATTCTCTGGGATAGAACCATCAACGAAACTTTCACTCTCCTTAGCAACAATCGTCCGTATTACCCGGAATTACTAACCATGAAGCGGGTGAATGACGATTTCGATTTTTTCAAGCGTCTTCACGAATGTATCCTCACGCGTTGTACAAAGGAATTAAGAGATGCCGACCTGTTGGATTTATTCGATATTATGGGTGTCGATATATCCGATGAGAGCATTGAGGGCTTCGGGGATAAAGAGTATGTACTGGAGCGTATCGCCAAGGAACTCAATGTCCAGTTCAACACACGCAAGCAGCTTCTGCTGAAAACGCTGTATGCCTATATAGCCAACAGCAGCGCACTGGATGATCTCGATTGCTTCAGCATGTTCGGCACAAACAGCTTCAACCTGGTATGGGAAAAAGTTTGCGCAGAAGTAATGGATAACCAGCTACAGAAGCCAATCGGTGGTTTGCGGCTTCCTGTACCGTTGGCCGCGGAGTATCGCGATTTGCGGCATAAGAAACTTATTGATTTGATTGATAAACCGCAGTGGTCCGGAACAACGCCAACTGGTGAGTGCTTTGTGAAGCAGGCCGAGGATACTCTCATCCCAGATCTTATTTCCATCGTGAAGATCGATGGAGAGTATCAGTTTATCATTTTTGATGCCAAGTACTACAACATCCAATTGAAACACAACAAAAAGCTGCGTGGTCAGCCTGGTATTGGATCCATTACCAAGCAGTATCTGTACCAGTTGGCATTCAGACCTTTTGTGGAGGCCCATCAAATTAGCACAGTACGGAACTGCTTCCTTATGCCGACTGCGTCAAAGGAGATAATCGAAAAAGGTGCTGTATCCCTGGCTATGCTGAGCAAGTTGGGGCTACAGGATATTCAGGTGCGCCTTTTGCCTGCAGAAACCATGTACCGCCATTATATTGACCATACTAAAATGGATATTTGTACACTGAATCTGTAAAATGAATGGCGGTGCATTCCGCAAAAGACATTTCTGCAAAAATATCACCCCATAAGATCTCTAATATACAGAGAGATGCGGCTGAGCAAATCGGAGAGTTTATGGAAATAGCCGCTGCAAAGTTTTGATCACTCAGGCGTATCAGTTTTTAACAAGCTATAGACAAAGATAACCGCTCGCTGAATTCCGAAGATATTCAGTGGGCGGTTACTCGTCCTTGGGGTCAACCGAAATCATGCCGGCTGCCGCCACCGGAACCCAGCGCCTCAAAGGTGCAGACGATCTCCTCGATTTGCTGAAAGCATTCGCTGTCTGCCAATGCGTCGTCCTCCAGGATGGCCTTGATTTTGCTCAAAGCCTTGTAGCACTCCATCTCCACGATTTTTGTTACATCCGTATTGACGAGTTCCGGGAAGGAAACCGGAACTTTTTCGTTTGCCAACACATGACAAAGAATTTCCTGATACAGCTCCATACAACCACCGCCTTAGTACTTATAAGTTCTACAATCAACATTCTAATGAAAATCTGCGGTATCGTCAATAGTATCAATCAGTACTAAAGGCGGTGGGCGGTATGTTCTTTCAACGACTGAGAGATTTGCGGGAGGACAGGGATCTGCGGCAGGAGGATGTAGCAGAAATTTTAGGAATCAGCCAGACGGTGTATTCCCGCTACGAGCGTGGATTCCAGACGATTCCGGTGATTCATCTTCTGAAATTGGCGGACTACTATAAGGTATCCACGGATTATATCCTCGGACGGACCAACAACAGTAAGCCGTATGATGTAAAATAGAGCATTTCAATCAAAAAGTTTGATAAAAAGAAGGAAAACCGCCTGAATAGGCGGTTTTCCTGACCAATAATGGTCCGAGTGGGGAGACTCGAACTCCCGGCATCTTGCTCCCAAATGTGTGTCGGAACCTTCAGCCGACACTCTTCCGTCCTCTTTGACACTTTCCTCTGCTTCGGCAGTTCCTCTTTAGAACTCTTTTGCCCTGCTTGTTTCAAGAAAACCTTTCGTCTTTTGGGATTTGTGTGGGATTGAATTCTGTGTATTAAAAGATATTCCGCCAGATTTGAGGGGCGATGACAGGCCAATCACCTCAGAGTAGAGACGCAGAAACTGCGCCGCATAAACAAAGAATAAAGCACTCTTTGCAAGCAGCCAGTAAAGTTAACTCATTTTACCATGCCGCCGCGCAAAAGACAACAAAGGCATACACGGGGCAATAAAGTAGTGGCTATTTCTCTCTTTCTGTGGTATTGTTCGTTTGCCAAAAGGAGGCGACGATATGCAGAAAGAAACTAACCTCACGGTAGGCCGGTGGTGCGACCGCTGGTTTTACGAGAATCAGGTCAGATGGAGCGGCAGCACTGTGGGCGGATACCGCAACCTGATCTACCGCCACATCCTCCCCGGAATCGGGGATATCCGGCTGGCGGAGCTATCAGAAGGCACCGTCACCAGTTTCTATGATAGCCTGCGGAGCCAGGGACTGAGCACAAGAAGCGTCTGGTGCGTCCATCTGCTCCTGCGGCGCTGCATGGACGAAGCGGCCCGCGACCAGCGTATCCCCTACAACCCGGTGCGGCTTTGTCAGGAGCCACAAGCAGAAGCGTATAAAACTGCTCCCTTGCGCCTGGGGCAGCTCCAGCGGTACCTGAACGCAGCGGAACAACTGGGCGCACTCCCTCTCATCTACACAGGACTATCCAGCGGCCTGCGACAATGTGAACTCATCACCTTGTCGTGGGCCGATTTTCATGTCCGCTGCCGGTACATACTCAAGGGACAGCGCCTGCTGACCCTCAACAGCAGGGCGGAGCATCTTCTGGAACGGATACCGGAAACCGGCCGCCATGTGTTTCTCAACCCCAAGACCGGAGCGCCGTACCAGCTCCACGAGTTTTACTATCTGCACAAGCGGATTCTAAAACAAGCAGGGCTTCCGTGGGTGGCCTTCCGGAACCTGCAGCGTCAGTGCATGGAGGTGGGGATATGACGCTGAAAGACTATATTCTCCGCTGGCAGGAGGTCTACGACAAGAACCAGAGCCGTCCGACCACATACGCAGCTCATGGCTACCTCTTCAAGAACCACATTCTCCCCGGACTTGGGGAGATCCAGCTCTCTGAATTGACTGTAGAGCAAGTCGGAGATTTCCTGGAGGAGCGAAAACGCTTTGGCGGTCACCGTCCGGAAAGCCCTGAATACCCAGGGCTGGGGGAGCATACCATGCGGCACATCCACCGGCTGCTCCAGCAATGTCTGGATCAGGCGATCCGAGATGGGCTGATAGTGGACAACCCCGCCCGAGCATTTCACCACCCAAAGCCCAAGAAGGTCAGCGCCAATGTGCTGACGCCCGCAGAAGTGGAGGACTATCTGGACGCAGCGGAGCGGTTGGGCCACCTCCCCATGTTCTTGCTGGCGCTGACGGTGGGACTTCGGCAAGGCGAACTGATTGCCCTAAAATGGAGCGACCTGGATGTAAAAGCGCGGACGCTGACTATCACCGAGAAACGCTCAGTGGAACGGCGGGAGCTGGTGGAATACGGAAATGATACCAGAACCGTCAGTCTAACGGAGGAAGTCGTTAAGCTCCTGCGCTTGGAACATGCCAAACACTCGAGAAGTCCGCTCATGTTCATGCACCCGGCCACCCAGAAGCCCTACTCACCCCAGATGGTGCGCCGGCTGCACAATGAGATCATCCAAGAGGCCGGGCTGGATCACATCCGGTTTGCGGATCTCCGGCACACCTGCGCCGTCCTGTCGCTGAAAAACGGAATGGACACGAAAGAGGTTTCTCAGATGCTGGGCCACTTCAGGATCGCAATGACGCGGCAGAACTATGCACCATACCTGGCCCATACTGCCGCCAAAAGCGAAAGCAAGCCCAATGAAGCATCCACGGAAGATCTTAGGAAAGCGGCAAATATTCTGGATAATCTTTTGAAATTCTGATGGATATTCTGCGGAAGGTGTGGTATATGTTTGGGTCACAAGGAGATGATGACGATGGAAAACAAACTGCTCAAAGAGCTGTATGATTACTTTTATGTCCGCCCGGAGCTTGACGAACAGGAGAACGAAGTGGAGGAGTGCCACAAAGCATTGATCGAGGCGCTGGCAAAGCCGGAACGCAAGCTGGTGCTACGAATCATTGATGCCCAGAACTTGATCATAGAACAGACCTCCCTCGACAGTTTTATTACTGGCTTTGAACTGGCGTGGAGGCTCTCAATAGAACTGCAAAATGACGAAAACGAGCGCTCATTCTCCTATCGGACCAGGAGAACGGGCGCTCGTTGTGTATGGGAAGACGAAATATAAAATGAGCCTGGGCAGCCCTCGAAAAGCTGCCCAGGCATTCTGCTTGTAGGCTTGGTTCAGCGTTCCCACAGAAGGACCGCATCCGCCACAGCCTGCTCAAATTCGGCCTGCGCCAGACCGGGGAGTTCCAGATAATCTCCCACCAAATAGTAGACCGCATCCACCTGCCGATCTACTTGATAGGTAGCTGTCTCAAAGTCGGTCAGCAGACCGTTGCCGATGCACAAATGTCCCTCACGATCCGGCATCACATCTGAGCGAAGGGTGCGGTCAAAATAGAGGAAAACAGCATTCCGTCCGTTCATCTCCCGGCTGAAGCCGTGGAAAGAATCGTAGCTTCCGCCGTGATAGTAGAGGTCGATCACCTCATCCACCGCAAGCTCTGCCGTCACCAGACCGTCCGTATAGGATATCGGCTGCGGAACATCGGCCGCACCCGCCAAAACAATGGAGAAGATCAGCATGACCGCCACGGCGATCAGGACCGCCCGCCGACGCCCACGGGAAAACTTCTTCTTCACTCCCTGAAGAACACGGGCTTCCGTTTCCGACTCCTGAGAGAGCGAGGGGACGGGAGCATCCTCCTTCATTTCCGCCAAACAGGCGCGGCATTCCTGGCATTGTGCCACATGGGCTTCGATCTCCTGCTTGCTGGCCTCGCTGCACAGCCCGTCGCAGTACAGGGGCAGCAGGTCGAAGATGATATCACATTTCATCATAATCCCTCCTTGATTTTCTGTTTCGCACGATAATAAGTCACTCTGGCCCAGTTTCAGATTTGCCGAACAATTCGCCGACCTGCGTATAGGGTAGTTCCGCAAAGACCCGCAGGGTAAACACCTCCCGGTATGGCTCTGGCAGAGCATGGAGCCGCTGATGGATCTGGCGGGCATTTTCCTGGATGAGCAGATCCTCTTCTACATTCTGAGGGGAAGGCATCTGCTCCAGGGCCTCATCTCCGGCCTGCCGTTTTGCCTTTCTCAAGTAGGAGAGCCAACAGTTCTTCCCAATTTGGCACAGCCATACGGACAGCCGGCATTTTCCTTGAAAGGAGGCGCTGTGTTCAATGGCACGACAGAAGGTCTCCTGGGTCAATTCCTCTGCCAGCGCCTGGTTTCCGCAGAGTCCTGTCAGATAGCGGTACACCACGGGGAACTGCTCCTTGTACAGCTGATCGAAATCCATCCACACCACCTCGCTTTCTGCCTATATGACGCATATCAATGCGGGTTATTACAAAATTGGTACTGCCTTTTTATTTTCTGGAGAGAACAACTTTATTGCCCGTTTTTCAAAAGTGAGCAATAAAGCAAGCAGTCCTACCATTTACAATAAACAAGAGCAATTATACTTGACTTATGAGAATTGCGCAGATTGCAGGTTTATGCTGGAATAATGAAAATATGAAACAAGACCGAAGGCTGGTTAAGAATAACGAGGTGATGGGTCTTGTTTTTATTTCTTGGCTGTATCACACAATAATTAATAATTTTGTGACTATAATCACACTTTTATATATTTTTCGGTAAACGCCGAGTGCCGGAATCCAGAATTAAAATTTAACACACAGAAATTAGAAAGTTGTGTGTGAAATTATTGATTAATTCGATTTGAATGTTATAATAAAATATAAGCACAAAGACGGATTGAGTGTGCGTGGTTTTTAGTAAAAAGTTGGTGAATACGTGGATAAGAAAACACTTTCAAAACAGGTAATTATAGAAAAGGGCGGTATTGCAAAAACATCAGATTTTGTTGCAGCTGGAATACCTGCTGTTGATGTTGTGAATCTTTGTAACACCGGATACCTTGAACGTATTCGACATGGATACTATCAACTTGCCGGTGGGGACACATCTTCTGAAGAACAACTCCTCGCAACACTTATCCCAAAGGCAATTATTTGTGTGGAATCGGCTCTTTTTTATTATGGCTATAGTGACTTTGCGCCTCGGAAATGGTCAATTGCTGTTCCGAGATCCATGTCCCGAACAAAACTGGATATAGATGCACTGACATTGCAGACTTACTATGTACAACCAGAGATATATGAACTGGGCAAAACAACTGCCGATTTTAACGGCATCATCCTTCCTATATATGATCGAGAGCGTACAATTTGTGATTGCTTCAAATATCGTTCAAGACTGGACAATGAAATCTTCAATAAGGCATTGAATGCCTATGCGAATGATCCTCAAAAAGAACTGAGAAACCTTTCAAAATACGCAAAGAAGCTAAGAGTACACAAAAAGGTTACTGAGTTGATGGAGGTGCTACTGAATGGCTGATGCTGCTGCGTCCGTGCTGGCACGGTTAAAGAATAAAGGCAAGGAAACCGGGAGAAGTTATCAGCTTTGCCTGCAGCTTTTCTGCCAGGAAGAATTTCTCCGCCGATTGGAGAAGTCCCAATATGCAGAAAACCTTGTTCTGAAAGGTGGACTGTTTATCTATTCCATTACCGACTTTGACAGCCGTGTGACCGTGGATGTGGATTTTCTGCTCAGAAAAGTTCCGAATACCCCGGAAAAACTGAAAAAAGTTCTGGAAGAGATCATAGCTACACCTACTGGTAATGATTTTGTGACATTTGAAATCACAAATATTGCGCCTATTGCTGTGGCAAAAAAATATGCTGGTATTGGCACTTCCTTAGTCGCAAGGATTAAGAATACCAAAACTCCATTCAGCATCGACTTTGGTGTGGGAGATGTCATTGTGCCAAGTGAGGAAAAGCGCAGGATTCCGACCCAGTTGGAGGGTTTTGCAGCCCCTATGGTAAACACATATTCTCTTGAAACAACTATTGCTGAAAAAATAGATGCCATTCTCAATCTGATGGAGTTCTCGAGCCGAATGAAGGACTACTATGACATCTATTATCTCGCAAACAAATTCGACTTTGACGGTGCGATCCTGACCGAAGCTTTGAGAAAAACCTTTGAAAATCGTGGGCATGTATTCACCGTCGAGCAATTCGAACAAGTGATGGCTTTCGAGAATGACGAAGCTATGCAGAAAAAGTGGAAAGCATTTTGTCGCAAAATTGATACGAAAGCGGATAGTTATAGTACCGTTCTGCGTACAATCAGAGCCTTCCTGACTAAACCAATCGCAGCAATAGTTAACAAGGATGCTTTTAATCGAGAATGGGTTGCGACCACAAATGAATGGCGGCAAAGGGGATAGTACGATGGCTAAGATAATGGAGATTATCGCAAAGGAAACCAAGGGGAAGAGCTACCATACATACAAATATAGCTACGATTCTATTGGTTTGCCTTCCATAGACTATGATGACGACCCCAATAAAATTATGAAGTGGAAAGATTCTGCTGAAACTGGATCTCCAAAGAGACCTATTGATTTAAAACCGTTAGCTGATCAACTCCAAGAGATAGGAGAACCCCCACTTCTTAAATATTTCCTTGATGGTTCACGCCATGTTTTTAAGGTCGATGATATTGCTTATAACAAGCAAGTATTCCCGGTTGTTGCAGGTCAAATTGGCATTGGATGTTGTAAGCGTGAGAATAAACATATGCACAAGGAACGATTTTATCGAGAACTTGTGTTAGCACTCCCTGATAAGGCAAATGCAGACGGATGGAATGACACAGCGTACTTTGCATCAAAGGTTGCGAAAATCAATGAAAGTGAGGAATTGAAACGGTTAGGATTGAAATTTTCTGCAATTCTTCCGTATTCGACTGCCAAAGCAGGAACTGTTGATTCTAAACTTGATACTTTGGCGGTTGCAGCAGTACAGGACTATATGGTCGAAGCGGAAAAAAGGATGGTTGCTGAACTGGTTAAAGATAAACGCCTTGGCCAGGATGCCTATTTATTGAAAGATGGTTCTCTTGAATATAAGATTATGAAAACAGGCAGAGAAGACCTGCGGACTTTGCAGAAAATTAAACATAATTATAGTTGGGTAATTGGCGTTTCAAAATCTTTTAACCCGGAGAGCTGTCTCGACCATACTGGGAAACCAAATTCAAACTATATTGCTGATTTGCCTGTTTATCATAGAACTCCTGTTGCGAGATACGAGAACCGAGAGTTTTTAGGCGATGTTCAATTCGGCGTTTGGTATATCCGCTTGCGTGACAAAAAGAGAACGCAGACACCTTTTGATGGAGTTGTAAAAGTTGAAAAAATAATGATGGATGAGGAAGTTGAAACTGGGATTGATAGCGATGTCGTTGACCTAATTTCCGCGAATATCATTAACGAGCGAAACCCGACATGCTATGGTACGGATCGCAGATGGGCAAACCATTTGTATCCTGTATTTTTAACGGAAACCTATGTTAAAAGCAAATATATCAGCACAGAAATGTTTCTGCACCTTTTTTGAGGAGGAGAGAATATATGGGAAATAATGTTATAGGCCGTGTGCTGGCTACAGAAAAAAGGCCGACAACTATTGATGATTTTACATTTTGGACCGACCCCCAGCTTATTTTGAATCCCTTTGACATTGTTAAGGTGCAGCATGTCAACAATTCGTATTCTTATGGTGTCATCGAAGATATAGCCCATATTACGGATGCTGCCAGCTTTTTAACAAATTTTATTTCCAGCGATTTTGGCGATGTCAATGCAGAAGAAAACACACTTCGTGTTGGAATGAACTATGTCACGGCCAAGGTGGTTTGTAACACAAATAATATTTATATTCCTTTGCAGAGTAATGCAAAGGTAATGTTGGCAACCGCCGAAGAAATCGAATATGCTCTTGGCTTGAATGATATTCGCAATCCGCTGGTGTGCGGATATCTTGAAATGTATGAGGGAACCAAAGACTGCGAAAAGGTAACACTTCCTGTTAGTCTAAATTCCAAATTCATTATCGGCCCAGAAGGCGCTCATCTAAACATTTCCGGTATCTCTGGTCTTGCTTCTAAAACATCGTATGCTATGTTTTTACTTAAAGCAATTCAAGATAGTTATATGAAGAAAGATCCAAAGAACGAGGATGAAGACAGCGTAGCATTTGTTTTGTTTAATGTTAAAGGTAAGGACTTGCTTGCCATTGATCAGATCAATGACTTTGCGGATGAACAAAATCCGGAAGCTGCCAGAAAAGACACTTTTGAGAAGTACGAGAAATTGAAGTTGGCTCCAGAACCGTTCAAGAATGTCCACTATTATTATCCTTATTCTATTCCGAAAACACGGCATTGGAATACCTATATGACGCCAGAAGAGGTTGAAGATAATATCAAGAAGAAAAAAGCGAAGAAATTCAAATACATCTACAAGTACGACAAAGAAAATCTCGACCTGATGTTTGCCAACATTGATGACTCTACGCAGACAATGGAAGCAATTATTAGCTACATTATGTCAGGGCAAGGTGATTTTAACCAGGTGAGTGACTGGCAAGGATTTCTTGAGGCAATAAAAAAGAAATGCTCCACTGAGAATGCCGGAAAAGACAAAGAGATTCCGGTTGCGAGTTGGCGCAAATTTTACAGAATTATCAATAAGAGTATTACGGATAATAAGATTTTTGCAAGGGATATTCGTGAAGAAGATGGGGAAACCCGTATTGGCGATGCACTAAAATATATCAAAAAGAATGAGGTTCATGTAATTGATATTGCAAAACTGTCCGAAGATAAGCAAGCATATGTATTTGGTGATGCTATCCGAACTATTTACGATCTGCAGTTAGGACAATATGCTGGCGAAGAAGGTGTTAATCCGCCGGCAAGAATCGTTATTTTTATTGACGAGCTTAATAAATACGCATCCAAAGAAACGCCGAAGAATTCTCCTATTTTACGGCAGGTTCTGGATGTAGCTGAGAGGGGGCGCTCTCTTGGTGTGGTATTGTTTGCTGCTGAGCAATTTAGAAGTGCCATTCATGATCGAGTTACCGGTAACTGCTCAACGCACGCCTACGGTCGGACAAATTCGATTGAAGTAACAAAAAGCGATTATAAGAGTATTCCTTCTGTTTACAAGACAATGATGACCCGCTTGAAACAGGGAGAATATATTATCCAGAACCCTATTTTTCGTTCTTTACTGAATATTAAGTTCCCGAAGCCGATATATAAACAGTTCAAATGAGGAGATCTTTATGGTAACAGTAGGTAAAAATATACTCGATAACCTTACAACGGGTATGTACTCTGATTCCAAGGTCATCTTTCGTGAATATATTCAGAATGCGTGTGATCAAATTGATCTCGCCATTACATTAGGCATTTTGTCTCCCGGTGAAGGTAGTGTGGATATCTTCGCGGATACAAAGAAGCGATACATCAGTATTAAGGATAATGCAACCGGTGTAAAAGCTGAAAATTTCATCGGAGATGTTGGAGATATTGCAAACAGCAATAAGGAAATTGGCAAAAATAAAGGTTTTCGTGGTATTGGTAGGCTTTGTGGCCTGGCATACTGCAAAACTTTAAAGTTTACCACAAGTTATCTTGGCGAAAATGTAAAATCAATTATGACCTGTAACGCCCAAAAGATGCGAGCCATGCTTGTGGAGAACAAGAAGTATACCCTTGATGAAATTTGGGATGCAATTATAACCTACTCTACCGACGAAGAAAAGCCAGAAGAACATTACTTCGAAGTAGAGATGTTTGACATCAACAAGGAAAATACAGACCTTCTTAATGAAAAGAGAGTACGAGAATATCTCAGTTTTGTTATTCCAGTACCCTATAGGAACACATTTATTCTACGGAGTCATATCTACTCCTATGCTAAGGACCTTGGATATAAAATTGATGAGTATTGTGTACGGGTGAACGGATATCAAATATTCAAGGAATACACGACTAAGCTCAAGGAGCAGAGCGGAGCAACTCTAAAAAACTATGATGAGATCTCTCGATTGGAATTTAAGGACTTCCGCAGTGCAGACGGGAAATTAATTGCCTGGATGTGGGTGGGCCTTTCCAGATTTGAAAAGCAGATACCGAAAGTAAACACCATGAGAGGGCTGCGTTTAAGGAGTTCCAACATCCAGTTAGGTAATGATGATACCCTGCAGGATTTGTTCAAAGAGCATCGAGGAAATTACTATTTCGTGGGTGAAGTTTTTGCCGTTAGTAAAAACCTGATTCCCAACTCTCAGCGTGATTATTTCAATGAAAACGAAACTCGTGTGTTGTTTGAAGACCTGCTGCGAGAGTACTTCTATGATGTGCTTCATAAACTTTACTATGAAGCAAACAGAGTGAAGAATGATTATAAGCGGCAAGAAGAATATCTGGCAAAAGTTTCAGAGTACAAAAAGAAAGAGAAAGAACATGGCTTTATAAGCGAAGAAGAACGTCAGAAACTTCAGTTTGATATTGACAAGGCGAAGAAAAACGCTGAAGAGGCCCGCAAACGGTTGGATAAGTTGGAGACCGGCAATATAGACTCCCCTCTGTCTGAAGTTCGTAAAAGTATCGGACGAAAATACGGTGCTGAAAAGCTGAAGAAAGAGGCTGAACAGACTACTATTACCGCTGAGGATGATAAGAAAAAAACATATGTGACAAGTGGCATGTCTAAGCTATCAAGAAGTGAGAGGAAAATAGTAAGCAAGATATTGTCGATTATCACCGAAGTTGCACCGAAGGATATTGCGGAACAAATTATAGAGAAAATCAAAGAAGAAATGAGATAACACCCTATGAACAGAAAAGTTTTGCTCATCGAACCGAACTACAAAAATAAATACCCACCAATTGGATTAATGAAACTGGCAACTTACTATCGTATGGTCGGGGATGATGTGCGGTTTTATAAAGGCGATATGCGTATGCTTGCCGTAGATCTGATTTGTGAGGATTTAATTAGCCACTTATCCGTTGTTTTCCCAGATGTGTTCTGGAAGGACTACTATCCGACTTTGTCTAAGTTTATAAAACTTGGCAAATACGCTATTCTGGAAAATGATGATATTTTTTCAGATGAGCTTGTATTGGAGGTTGTAAAAGAGTACCGTAACAAGTATAAAAAGAAAGAATATTTTACCAAGCCGAGATTCGATAAAGTAGGCATTACAACACTTTTTACATTTTACTGGGATATCACTATCAAAACAATCAACTTTGCAAAACAGCTGTGCAAAAACGAAACCGATGTAATGGTGGGAGGAATAATGTCATCCATTTTGCCGGATGAAGTCTACGAAGCAACGGGAATACACCCCTTTGTTGGACTGCTTAACCATCCTGGGGACATTGATCCTGGAAACGAGTTGATTATCGATGAGCTGCCTTTAGATTATTCTATTCTGGAAGAGATTGATTATATATATCCGGCCAATAACGCATATTTTGCTTATATGACGAGAGGCTGTGTAAACAAGTGCAGTTTCTGTGCTGTACCTAAATTAGAGCCGCAGTATTGTGATTATATCGAGCTAAAGAAAAGAATTGAACACACAAATAAGCGATTCGGAGCAAGAAAGGATTTGCTCCTTCTTGACAATAATGTTTTGGCATCAAAATGCTATGACCAAATAATTGATGAAATCAAAGATTGCGGATTTGGCGTAGGTGCGATGTATACTCCTCCTAATGAATACGAAATCACTATCAATAATCTACGGGATTCTTATAATGACAGAGCATATATCAGAAAAGCTATTCGTATTTACAAAGAGATTATTGATAAGCTAAAGGATGATGCAGAGAGAACAGAGTTGTATATGCGTTTGGAACAAGCACATTGTCTAAACTATTATTCCGCATCAAAAGAGAATATTTTGGGATTAGACGAGTATGTGCGTCCTTTATATGAAAAAACACATAAACCGACCAAGCGTAAACGTATTGTGGATTTCAATCAGGGAATTGACTCTCGGCTCATTACCAAAGCCAATATGGATAAGTTGGCTGAAGTAAATATCTATCCGCTTCGTATAGCGTTCGACCATTGGGAATTAAAAGATGTTTACGAGCAATCCGTTCGCACGGCCGTAGGCAGTGGCATAAAAAATCTTTCAAATTATCTCTTGTATAACTTTGAGGATAAGCCCGAGGAGTTGTACTACCGTTTGAGAATGAATGTGGATTTGTGTGATGAATTAGGTGCAAACATTTATTCTTTTCCGATGAAGTATCATCCGATAAATGACAAGGAATTTTTTATGAACCGAGATTTTATTGGGAAGCATTGGAACAGAAAATTCATCCGTGCAGTCCAAGCTGTCCTTAACTCGACAAAAGGTAAGATTGGTCGAGGAACAGAATTTTTTGAAGAGGCATTTGGCAGAGATATTGATGAGTTTATGAAAATCCTATGGATGCCAGAGACATTCATCATCTATCGGAGAATTTATGATGCCGATTTGAGAGCAAGGATGGCTCACCGATATACGACGGTAACGAAACATGACTGCGATCTAACAACTGAGTGGTGGCTGAAGTTTTCGGCATTACCTGAAGAGAAACTACTCAAAGCAAAAGCGATTATTGCCCTTAACAAATTCAAAGAGGGCGATTATGAATGCAACGACGAGGAAATTAACACAGTTTTGAACTACTATAAGATAACTCGTGATGATGCAGAAACCAACTAACTCAAAAGGATAAGCGAAACAATGGCGGCAGAGGGGTTCTTTGCCGCCGTTGTCTATTAAGCACAATTCATGTTGTCATTGCCCAAGGAATGAGAGGATCACCAATCATACAATAGCAACATAGTCTGCAATATTTGCGGGGAACGGCTGAAAATAAAACAGTCTGTTCCAGATGGTCTGACCAGTATTTGTGAAAGCTATAAAATAATTTCTTTTTCCGTATATTCTACCCAAGGGTAAAGTAGCACAAGATACCTTCCAGCCAAAGTGATGACATCCAAGATGGATATATAGATGACCAGAACACTCAAGATCGTGTTCAGATCGCCGTTGCCTTCACGTCTGGTGACCTTGCTCCGAAATTGCCGCAGAGCGTACTTGCAGATGTCCCAGATATTCCAGAAGGAGCATTGCTTATCCTGTACCAAGAATTCAGCAGATTTTCCTTAGAGCATTCCGGCAGGTATGCCGCCCGGTCCAACCAGTGTATATCGTTGTAAATCGTATTGCGCACTTCTACTGGAAAAACGCTTCTGGGTTATGGAATAACGGCATCTGAGTTCACAGAGTATATCCAATGCAAATCGGCACACTACTCCACGGAATAAAACTTCCGCTATTTACAGAATTCCTATGCACTATTATACTGAGGGCAGAAAAACAAATGGGAGGTGACCAGATGTCAGAAAGAAAAATCCGTGCCGGGTACTACCGGCGGTACGACGGCAAGGTGGTCTATGTAATCTCTCTGGCCACCGACGCCGACACCGGCGAGGAAAGTGTCATCTGGACCACCTACCCTTTTGCGGCTGTCCCCAGATACTACACCTCCAGCAAAAAGTCCTTCTGTGCCTTTGTGGAAGTGAACGGTGAGCGGAAAGCCAAGTATAAGCGGCTGCTCAACATGAAGATCTCAGGGGAAGCCATAGAGCAGCTGGAGGAAGAGGGATTTCGGGGACCGGTTCGTAAACGGCAGCGACCACAGCCGGATGAAGCATACGACTCCCGCGAGTACCAGCAGTCTCTTACCTACTACGCATACGCAAAAGATCTCTGCAAGCACTACAACTTCGACCGGAACAAATATCGCCTCTGCGTGAAGGAAAAGAGATTTGCCGCCATCACCAAAAGTGACTTTGCCAAACTGAAAGAAGATCTGCAGTTTCTGGACAATGTCCTGAAAACGGTGCTGGTTACATACCAGGGCTATTTCCAGGAGCGGTTCGTGGATGGCCTGTCCATTCGCAAGTATGCGGAAGCCCATCAGCTGAACCGTGGCAGCGTGGACTATCAGCAAAAGAAATTCTTCTCTGCTCTGGCCTCTCTGCTGAAAGAGCGAGACGAGGCGGAGGGAACATGCCGACTGCTGAAACCAGCACAAAAGTAAATAATCCAACCTCAAACGGAGCGCCTGCTACAAAGCAGACGCTCCGTTTTTCTGTCAAATGTATGTCAATAGGATGTGATTTCCCCAATACAAGTAGAGAGGTAACTTGGACGCCATCCAAAAGCTATGTCAAATCTATGTCACACGCAAATGTTCTCGGCTAAAGAAGTAGAGGGAGTTTTGAGAAGGAGATGGTCAACATGAGAGAATCTGTCTACAAGAACTACGGTGAGGTGAAGGTGCTGGGCGTATCACCGTCCAGTGGGTATGAACTGATGCACCAACTGGATTTCCCAGTGCTGCGCGTGGGCAGCCCCATGGTGGTGTCGAAAGAAAATCGCATTCAGTGGCTGGAGGAGCATATGGGAGGTGCTATATGAAGTTCCATCAGTGGCCCAAACGAGATCCCGACAAAAACTATTTCAAGGTCCCCAATGAAGTATTTCACATCGGTCTCAGTTACCCGGAGATCTCCATCTACTGCTATCTGCTGAGCATCGAGGACAGAGAAACCTACCAGTGCTACCCCAGCTACAAGACCATCGGCAAGGCGCTGGGTATGAGTGAGAACACCGTGAGTAAGTATGTGCGCAGCCTGGAGGAGAAAGGTCTCATCCGCACCGAGCCGACTATGGTGCGGAGCAAAGACGGCAGGCCCCTCAACGGGAATCTGTTCTACACCATCCGTCCGATTCAGGCGGCAATCGAATTGTTCTACGAGCGGCAGTTCCAGCAGTTGGAGGAGGACACCGCCCGCCAGAGGGCTGCGGAACGCCTCGCAGAATTGGCCCATGAAAGCACCCAGAACGCCCTGTGTGCGCCTTTTGGAGCGGAAGCGAGTCCCAGTGCCGATCCGAGGTTAGAGGCCCAATTTGGCCCACTTTCGGAGGTGCCTCCGAGGACGAAAGAAAAAGCAGGATAAACGACGGGGTCGCAAGCTCCCCCGTCAGAAGCACCTCTGCCCGCAGTGCGGGCAGTTGCGGGGGCTTTTGCGGGGATTGGAAATGGGGTCAAAATCCGGGCTGTGACATCATCTCTGCGGTCGCAATCCCCGAAAGCCTACTCCCACAAGGAAAAAACAGGGGTCAACCCCCGGAAAGGAGCCAACATGAGCAAAAAAGAGAAATTCCCACTCTACCTGTCGCCGGAGAAAAAGGCCATCCTGGAGCGCCGGTATCAGGAGGACGGGAGCCGGAGTATCACCGCCTTCATTGAGCGGGCGGTGGACTTTTATCTGGACTACCTCAGTGCCAACAGCGCCGGACTGTTTCTCCCCACCTCCATCAAGTCCTACCTGGACGGAAGGATGGGACAGCTGGAGGAGCGGCTGTCCTCCATCGCCTTCCGGCAGGCGGTGGAGCAGGACATGGTGGCCGGTATCCTCGCCGACGCGTATCAGTTCAGCAGCGAAGATCTACGCCGACGGCGGGCGGAGAGCGTTCAAAATGTGCGGAAAACCAATGGCCGCATCTCGCTGGAGCAACGGGTGCGTGATGCTTGGGAGGAGGACGATGAGTGGCAGGATTGATCGTGAAAAGCCCTTATCTCAAGTGCGGAGGCGGCAGTTTGGTCAGCGGCTATCTGCGGTACATCGGCACGCGGGAACGGGTAGAGATCCTCCCGGATGACCGTCCGCCCACTCGAAAGCAGGAGCAACTCATCTCCAAACTGACAAAGGATTTCCCGGAGGCCAAGGAGCTGGGTGAGTATTCCGATTACAAAGACAAGCCCACCAAGGCCAATGCCTCTGTCTTTATCACCCGAGCACTGGAGGAGAACTGGTTTCAAGTGCAGCAGTCAGACGGCTACATGAAGTACATCGCTACTCGGCCTCGTGCGGAACGGCTTGGTGATCACGGGCTCTTTGGTGATGAAGATGCTGTGGACTTGGAGCAGGCCATGCAGGAACTGGATCAGTACAACGGCAATGTGTGGACGCATATCCTCTCACTGAAGCGTGAGGACGCTGCGCGTCTTGGCTATGACAATGCCAAAGCGTGGCGGAACCTGCTCCGAGCCAATCGCAATGAAATCGCCGCCGCCATGAATATCCAACCGAACCACTTCCGCTGGTATGCTGCTTTCCATGACGAGGGAAAGCATCCCCATGTTCACATGATGGCGTGGTCGACCGTACCAGGTGAGGCATATCTTACGCGGGATGGTATCCGCAACATCAAATCTGGGCTCACCAATCAGATCTTCAAACAGGAGATGCTCCACACCTACGAACAGAAGTCACAGTCGAGAGATGAACTGGTGCGGGAGGCCCGCCGCGCAATCCGGCAGCTCACCCAGGAGATGACACGAAACATCTGTACGGCTCCTGAGATTGAGCAGAAAATGGAGCAACTGGCCGGACAACTGGAAACGGTCAAGGGCAAAAAATCCTATGGCTACCTTCCCAAGTCCGTGAAGAAAACCGTGGACGAGGTAGTGGACAAGCTGGAGGAGCTACCGGTAGTGCGTGAGTGCTACGACCGGTGGTGCAGGCTCCAGGGCGAGGTGGAGAGTTACTACCACGACAAACCCAGAGAACGAAGAAAGCTGTCCCAGGAGAAAGAGTTCCGGCAGATCAAAAACGCTGTCATCCAGGAGGCGGAGCACATCCGTCTGGGTGAGATCTCCTTCGAGGATGATGACTTGGCTGAGCACGACGAGCCGGAACCGGCGCGTCGTGAGTCCAATGCCTGCCGTGAACTGTGGCGAATCATTTGGAACGAGGACATTTCTCTGGACTACCGTGACCGGGCGGCAGAGAAGTTGAAACAGGTGGCGGAGCGCGGCGACGCCCATGCGCAATACCGAATAGGACAACTCTACCGGGACGGCCCTCTGCTGATCCCGGACAACCGCAAGGCCAAACACTGGCTCACTCAGGCAGCGAAACAGGGCCTGCCTGAAGCACAGTATGCCCTTGGCAAGCTGCTCCTCTCCGACGATTGGGAGGTGCGGGACCCAGGCGAGGGCATCCGCTGGCTGAAACAGGCAGCGGAAAACGGAAGTCACTTTGCCGCTTACCGTCTGGGCAAAGAGTATCTGGAGGGAAACGCCGTCAACAAGGACACCTCCAAAGCGGCGGATTGGTTTACCAAATCGGCGGAGGCAGGAAACCAGTACGCCCAGTATATGCTGGGCAAACTGTGCCTGACGGGACAGGGACTTCCGCAAGACCAGGCTCAGGCGATGGTGTGGTTCAGCCGTTCCGCCTCCCAGGGGAATCCGTATGCTCAGTTCTTTTTGGAGCAGCGAAATAATCTCCGCCCACCCTCTGTGATGCTGGCAGTCACTCAGCTGCTCTACCACATGAGCCGGATCTTCCAGGACAACTCTGTGCCGCCTGCCGTCCCGACGGGCCAGCAGGTGGACCGAAAACTCAGGCGAAAGATCCAGGAGAAGAAAATTGCGATGGGCCACAAGCCGGATGACCATGAGGAGCAGTGGCCTGAGATGACCATGTAAGCGGCGCAGAATATGAGCCGCAAAACAAAGAATAAAATCCCTTCCACGAGAAGGGTAGAAAGGAATCCAATGAAACGATCCAAGTACAACTCTTTCAGCGAACTCCCCCTGATGCTGACCGTGCAGGATGTGGCTGATGTGCTGGGCATCGGACTGGCCCACGCCTACGAGGTCGCCCACCGGCAGGATTTCCCCACCATCACCCTGGGCAGCCGCATCATCGTACCCCGTGATAAGTTCATGGCGTGGATCGACGATCAGGCGGCCAAAAAGACGGAAATATTTTAGTGGCTATTTCAAAGATTCTGTGGTATTTGTTTGTGTTGCCAAGGAGGGATGATCAATGGCAAAGAAACGAGCAAACGGCGAGGGCAGTATCCGTAAAAAGCCCAACGGCCGCTGGGAGGGCAGATACACCCAGGGCATCGACCCAAGCACCGGCCGCGCCATCCAGAAAAGCGTGTCCGCCCGGACGCAGGCCGAATGCAAGGAGAAACTGGCAAAGGCTATCCGGGACAACCGGGGCATCCCGGTGAACCACGACGAGGACTACACCGTGGCGGGGTGGTGCCGGCTGTGGTTTGAAACCTACAGCAAGCCTGTGATCCGCCCCAACACCGCCAAAACCTATGAGAACATGATCGAGAACCACATTGTACCGGCCATCGGGGGAGTAAAACTCAAACGGCTCACTGCCATCCAGATCCAGAAGATGTACAACGATTCCAAGACCAATGGGCGGGTGCAGCGGTTCGAGAAAAAGACCGACACGGCCCTGTCTGGAAGCACGGTGCGGCGCATCCACATGGTGCTCTCCTCGGCGCTGAAGCAGGCGGTCAAGGAGCGGATCATTCCCTACAACCCCTGCGACAACTGCCGTATCCCACCCAAGGAGAAAAAGGAGATGGCCATCATCCCGTCGGAGAAGCTGGGGGTATATCTCAGCGAGGCGGAGAAGTACGGCGTCCTGCCCATGTTCTTCCTGGAATTATCCAGCGGCCTGCGGCGGGGGGAACTGCTGGCACTCCGGTGGGATGACCTGAATGTGAAAGATCGTATCCTCTCAGTGAGCAAGCAGGTCACCCGGATCGACGGGGAACTGGTGATAACGGAGCCGAAGACGAAGAACTCCGTCCGCAAGGTGGCACTGTCCCAGCAGGCGGTGGACATTCTGGTGCGGGAGCATGAACAGCACCCGGACAATCCCATCCTGTTCCCGTCGCCCCGCACCGGCGGCTATTGGAGCCCAGACGCAGTGTCCAGGATCAACCGGAAGCTGCTGGCGAAGGCTGGCATTGAGGAGCGTGTTCGCTTCCATGATCTGCGTCACACTTTCGCAACGATGGCCCTCTCCAGCGGCGTAGATGTGAAGACCCTGTCCAGCATGCTGGGCCACTATAGCGCAGGGTTTACGCTCGACACCTATACGCACATCACCAACGATATGCAGAGAGGCGCGGCAGAGAAGATCGGCGGCTTCATGGAAACGGCCACGGCCAAACCGGAACCAGAGCCGCCTGACCCGCCGGAGGAGAGCCGGTGCAAGGTAATCCCGTTCGAGAGAGTGGGATAACCGGGGATCTCCATATGGAAAGTCAGAATGCATCCGGAAAGGATGTACTCACAACTTGTCGAAAAAGTCCAGCTTATGCTTGATCTCATTGAGATAAGACACCCAAATGTAGCCGTCTCCGGTTTTCATCCCGGAGGCGGTTTTAATAAACCCATACACCATAAAAGAGGGCATAACAAAAGCGCGTAGTTGTCCCGGATTATGCGCGGTGGAGCCAGTTCCCGCTCGCGGGTGGTCGGCTTATTCATGGACTCGGTCGCTTGGATATACCGTTTCTCCTCTGCATTAGTAGCAATAAAGTCCACTTCCTTGTTTATCACAGGCAAGCATAAAAAGCATGACTGTCCATATTCAACCAGCAGTTCAATGACAACTGATCGAGTTTGGAGTATGCTTGACCCATCGAATCGTTCCGCCGGGGAGTGATATGAGGAGGTATGATCCATGAATATGAAAGATGCATTTCGATTTCAGAATAAGCTGAAAGCTCTGATGTGTGAGGCCACTGCCATTCTTGAGGATCGGCGCAATATCGTCAAGGTCAAGACCACACATCTTCGGAGCAAGGTCATGTCCGATACCCAGGATGCTGTAGTGGAGGAAGCTGCTCCCAGTGAGTATGCCGGCCATGCCAACGAGGTAGCCGCCTTCCTCATGTCCCTGCTGGAGGAGCGGGAGAAATTGTGTCGGGCTATCCATACTGCCAAGAACTCTTTGGATTTGGATATGGACAGCGAGGTGGGCCTGAACCGGCAGCGTCAGGACCTGGCTGAGGTATTCCGCCACATGGCCATGCTTCGCAACAGCGAAAAGACCATTGCCGGCGGAGGCTCCGGCTTCCGATTCAACGGCGAGGGAAACCAGGTCTCCTACCGATGTGATGCCACGCAGGTCACCACCATCGACTTTGACCGGAACAAGATCCGGGGCATGGCTACGGCGCTCAGCAAGAAGGCCGACGAGATCTCCATGTCCCTGGATAAGTGTCTGGTCAACACCGAGGTATCCTATGAGCCGCCATTTGACATGAATGATAGCTTTGAGGATATCCTCAGCGACTTCATCGAAAAGAGCACGGCTGCATAAATGCCGCCACCACACCTTCAGGTGTGGTGGGCGTGGCAGAATGGATAGGCGGTGATGATCGGTTCAGGCGCAGATGAATTATGATGCTGCGCACTCCCCAGCAAAGAATGGACTGCATCTGATGAATGCAACATGAGCTCATAACTCATTGTGAAAGGCTCGTCAGTCGCCTCCATCCTCGTCCACCGAAATACTGCCATTTCTAACACATATCCATTGTCAAAAGCAGAATTCGACCTTATCCTTCTCTGATACTTGCCATAATGGCGTGATATTCTATTTATGAAGTCGCTTGTTCACACAAGGGCTGCAGTCGTCCAGTAGGATCGCGGCAGGCCTATGGTCACAGGCGGATAAGGATCTAAGCGGTTTTGAAATTCTGCCATGCCCACTGTACCTGAAGAAAGTTCCCCATAAAAAGACCTGAGCAGCAGGCGGCTGCCTGCTGCTCCCAAGAAACGATATGAGAAGTGGAGATGATGATCTCGTTCATCGGCACCTGGAGCAAAGCGCTCAGTGCATAGAGGTTATCTACACTGGGAAGGCTCTGGCCCCGCTGCCATTTGTAGATGGCTTGCGGCTCCTCAAATCCGAAATAGAGCTGGAGATCTCGGACTGTCAGGCCGCGATCCTTCCGGAGCCGGCAGATATTCGCCCCGGTAGCCACAGGATCGATGACAGGAAACTGAATCATGGACATATGGATCGCCTCCATTCATCAGGATGATCTCCGCCTCAGCGGAGTACTTCAGCATACCTGATGTGCTCTAAAATAGCAAGCGATCTTTGACATTTGTAATGAGATTGTTATAGAAGAGTCTACGATCGGAACATCTTCGGTTCCATCCGTATATCAGCCAGCGATTGCTGTGCTGTGCCCTCTGGGGTGCTCACACCAAGACAAAAAGAAGGAGATGATCAGCTGTGACGCAGTTGGTTCCATTGGACAAACGCAGTAAGAAAGCCTGGCGGGAATACCACGCGAAACAGCGTGGCTCCTGGCACGGGGTCAACCCAATCACCCGAACCGTACAGAGCAGGAAGACTTATGACAGAGCAAGAGTTAAACAAGCGGATCGCCGAGATCTTGGGATCTACTAAAAACGAGCCCGGATGCGGCCGGCGTTCCGGCCGCCAATATCGCCGTACCCAATGTGTCAAGCACTCAGACCATCTTCTGTTTCTCATTCAGCACAGCAGGTATGCACCAAACATGGGGTATATCAAGGGAGACTATGAGAGATTAAGAACGTTACTTCATTCTGGACTGCATGTTCAGTATATGAAGTCCAGCAATTGTCAACGGTATCTGAAGCGAAGATCCAATCGAAAGGTCCGTAAGTATTTCGACCTATCGAAGAAGGGCAACCAGTATCGCAAAGTGTTCGAATACTGGTGGACGCTCTATTGAATTTAAGATTGTCAAAGATTGACTTATAGCAAGAGAAATCCTGCTTCACGACCTACACAGCGTAGACATACGATCAGGAGTAGCCGACAACGGGACCGATAGAAACGGCAAAATGCGGAAGTTTCCCCGTTAGGGATGGGTTAGGGATTTGGTGGTTTCGGCGGCTATCCTCGTTCGTGTGTCCACCGCATCTCCGCCCTTGGAACCGCCGCAAAACAGCAATCTCCAAACCACAAAAGCTGAACTCAAAACGCAGAAAAACCGCCTAAACAGGCGGTTTTTCTAAGAAAGGTGGTCCGAGTGACAGGATTCGAACCTGCGGCATCCTGCTCCCAAAGCAGGCGCGCTACCAACTGCGCTACACCCGGATATGAAGTTGTGGGGTGGCCCGGGCGTATTCTCCCAAAGCAGGCGCGCTACCAGCTGCGCTACACCTCGAAGGGCAAATATTTGCCTATATAGTTTACCATGCAATCGGGCGATGCGTCAAGTACCAAAACCTGCGGTCGGTTTCTCAGGTGAAATTTGTGCAAAATTTCCCGGGTTTTTCCGCGCTTTTCCTTGACTTTACCGGGTAAACTGGTAGACTAACTGTATATACTCTTAAATCTATGTGTGTATACGCCATATACGCCGAAAGGAGAACAACAAAAAATGAAGAACAGCGAAAAGACCATGGAAAAAATCGTTGCCCTGTGCAAGGGTCGCGGTTTTGTGTACGCCGGCTCGGAGATTTACGGCGGCCTTGCGAACACCTGGGACTACGGCCCGCTTGGTGTTGAGTTTAAGAACAATGTCAAGGCAGCATGGCGCAAGAAGTTTGTGCAGGAGTCCCCGTACAACGTCGGTCTGGATTCTGCCATCCTGATGAACCCGACGACCTGGGTTGCATCCGGTCATGTCGGCGGTTTTTCCGACCCGCTGATGGACTGCAAGGACTGCAAGACCCGTCACCGTGCTGACCAGCTGATCGAGGAGACCACCGGTGAGAATCCGGCAGGCTGGTCGAACGAGCAGATGATGGCATATATTAATGAGCATCAGATCGCATGCCCGAACTGCGGCGGTCACAACTTCACCGATATCCGTCAGTTCAACCTGATGTTTAAGACCTTCCAGGGTGTCACCGAGAACGCAAAGAACGAGATCTTCCTGCGTCCCGAGACCGCGCAGGGTATTTTCGTTAACTTCCAGAATATCCAGCGTACCACCCGTAAGAAGATTCCCTTCGGTGTTGGTCAGGTTGGTAAGTCGTTCCGTAACGAGATCACCCCGGGTAACTTCACTTTCCGTACCCGTGAGTTTGAGCAGATGGAGCTCGAGTTCTTCTGCAAGCCGGGCACTGATCTGGAGTGGTTCAAGTACTGGAAGGACGCATGCCACAACTGGCTGCTGTCGCTGGGCATGAAGGACGAGAACCTGCGTCTGCGTGACCACGACCCGGAGGAGCTGTCGCACTACTCCAACGCAACCACCGATATCGAGTTCCTGTTCCCGTTCGGCTGGGGCGAGCTGTGGGGCATCGCAGACCGTACCGATTTCGACCTGACCCAGCATCAGAAGACTTCGGGCGTATCGATGGAATACTTCGATCAGGAAGCAAACGAGAAGTACATTCCGTACGTTATCGAGCCGTCTCTGGGTGCTGACCGTGTTGCACTGGCATTCCTGTGCGACGCATACGACGAGGAAGTTGTTGGTCAGGATAAGAACGGTAAGGACGACGTGCGCACCGTACTGCGTCTGCATCCGGCTCTGGCACCGTTCAAGGCTGCTGTTCTGCCGCTGTCCAAAAAGCTGACCGAGCAGGCAATGCCGGTATGGGAGAAGCTGTCCAAGAAGTTCAATGTAGACTTTGATGATGCTGGTTCCATCGGTAAGCGTTACCGCCGTGAGGACGAGATCGGTACCCCGTACTGCATCACGGTTGACTTTGAGACCGAGCAGGATGGCTGCGTCACCGTTCGTGATCGTGATACCATGGAGCAGGAGCGCGTGAAGATCGACGATCTGGTACACTACCTGGCAAAGAAGATCGCATTCTAAGATCAGCACCGCACCCAATGTGGAAGCTTTCGCCAGCCTTTCTCGAAAGGCTGCGGGTTCTCAGGGCAGAGCCCTGAGACGCGGCTCGCAAGCCGCGGAATCCCCTATTTGATTTTCGCGTTTGCGAAAATCAACAAAAAGGAAAAAATAAAGCGCACTCCGCAGAGTGCGCAATCTCTAAAAAGACCGTCCGAGAGGACGGTCTTTTTCTTGTGTTTGTTTTGGTTGATTCCCGGGGCGAACACCGGGAATCAAAGGGGATTCCGCGCTCTGCGGAGCGCGGCCAGCCTGCGCGGCTGGATCGCGCCGGGTCGCAGACCCGGACCCGCTTATCGCCTGCGGGCGGGAATTAAACTCACTCGTCGACCACAGGAGCCGGGGGTGCATGTTCATCTAGGTGCTTATCCCACAGATAATGCTTGGTTTCCTTGACGATGACACCGGACAGCAGCAGGATAGACACCAGATTGGGGAATGCCATCAGGCCATTCATCAGGTCGGAGAAAGTCCAGATAATACCAAGATCGGCAATCGCACCGTAGAACAGGACAACGAGGAAAACGATACGATAAATCATAACGCGCTTTGCGCCAAACAGGTAGGTGACGCAGCGCTCGCCGTAGTACGACCAGCCCAGAATGGTGGTAAATGCGAAGATGGACAGCGCAATCGCCAGAACGTAGCTGCCAACGTAGGGGAGCTGAGAGAATGCAATCTGCGTCAGCGCATCATCCTTGACATTCACATACAGTTCAGGCAGACGCAGCTGAGTGGATACGATGACGATACCGGTGATAGCACATACGATAACCGTGTCCCAGAACGTACCAGTCATGGAGACCAGCGCCTGACGGACGGGGTTTTTGGTCTGTGCGGAAGCGGCAGCGATGGGAGCCGTACCCAGACCGGATTCATTGGAGAACAGACCGCGTGCGACACCATACTTGCAGGCAATCATCATAGCCGAGCCCAGAAAACCACCGGTGATGGACTTGAGCGAGAAAGCCGAGGTGACGATGGTGCCGAGTGCAGGCAGCAGGAAAGCACGGTTTAAGAACAGGATGACCGCGCAGCCGATGATGTAGAACAGCGCCATAAAGGGCACGAGCTTTTCGCACACGCGGGAAATCTGCTTAACGCCGCCCAGAATAACGACAGCAGTCAGAATGGTAACAACGATACCCGAGATCGCCGGATTGACACCGAACGAAGTACGAATGACATCGGTGATTGCGTGAGACTGCACGGTGCAGCCAGCGCCGAAGGTTGCCAGAACGGCAAAAACGGCGAACAGGACAGCCAGCCACTTGATACCCAGACCGCGTTCGATGGTGTACATCGGGCCGCCGGCCATCGAGCCATCCTTGAGGCGGACGCGGTACTTAACCGACAGGAGCGATTCTGCGTACTTGGTGGAGATACCGAACACGCCGGTCATCCAGCACCAGAACACCGCGCCGGGGCCGCCGAGTGCGATTGCGGTCGAGACACCAATGATGTTGCCCGTGCCGATGGTCGCCGCGAGCGCGGTTGCCAGCGCGCCGAACTGCGAGATATCGCCGTGCGCGCCGTCATCGGACTGGGTAGATAATTTGACGGCACGGAATGTGTGCCGTTGGATGAACTTGAGACGGAACGTCAAAAACAGATGCGTTCCGAAGAGCAGCACGATCATCGGGACACCCCAGATGAAGTCGCGCAGCCAAGAGATCGCGTTTTCTAACATGACTGAAATTACCCTTCCTTTTGTTTCAGCGGCACCGCCGCTCTTTTTTTCTTACACACAACGCTTATTATTATAGCACAAAGAGCTGTGTTTTGGAGAAAACAGCGGAAAATAAGCAAAAAATACGGGTTTTCGGTTGCAAGGGTAGGAAAAATGACAAAGCCAACAATAAAAATTTCTGATTTATAATATAAAAACAGGAAAATTTTCGGAACATGCCGGAAAAATTAAGTCACGAGCGAAAAAATTAAACTGTTTTGCGGCCTGGATTTTAAAAATTTTGGTGATAGGATGCGCGCCTTGCGGCCAATGACCCGGAATGGTATAATGGTACAAAATCGAAAAGCGAGGTGTGACATGGAAACCAATCGGTATATTATTGATTTTTATAATCAATATGATGAGGACAATCGACTGACACCGCAGCACGGTCAGGTAGAGTTTTTGACCACGATGCGATACATCGAGCGGTATATCAAGCCGGGCGACCGGGTGCTTGAGATCGGCACCGGTACCGGACGATATGCGCATGCACTGGCGCGTCAGGGGTATGCGGTGGACGCGGTCGAGCTTGTACAGCACAACATTGACCGCTTCCGGCAGAATACGCAGCCGGGCGAGCAGATCACCATCGTGCAGGGAAATGCGCTGGATCTGTCGGCCTTTGCCGATGAACAGTATGACATCACCTTGCTCTTGGGGCCGTTATATCATCTGTACAGCCAGGACGACCAGCGGCAGGCGCTGCGCGAGGCCATTCGTGTCACGCGCCCGGGCGGCGTGATTTTTGCGGCCTATGTCATCTCGGACGGCTGTCTGATCGACGAGGGCTTCAACCGGGAAAACATCAGTGTAGCCGATTATATCCGCGATGGCCTGCTCGACGGGCAGACGTTTGCAGCGACCTCGCAGCCAAAAGATCTGTTTGAGCTGGTGCGCAAAGAGGATGTTGACCGGCTGATGGAAGTTTTCCCCACAACGCGCCTGCACTATGTTGCCTCCGATGGTTGTGCGCTGCTTTTACGCGAGGCAATTGACCGCATGGATGCGCAGACCTTTGCGCTGTACCTGAACTATCACTTTGCAACCTGTGAGCGGCCGGATTTCATGGGTTTGACCAGCCATGCGCTGGATATCTTCCGAAAATAGAATACCACTGATTTTAGGATAAAAAAGGGAGCGTCCGCTGCGTGATTGCAGCAGACGCTCCTTGTATTTTTTGTAAAAGATAAGCCGGGGTAGAACAGAAGGCTTACTGCTCGCCGCCCATGAGCTTGACCATAACGGCCTTCTGTGCGTGCAGTCTGTTTTCTGCCTCTTCGAACAGCTCGTCTGCGTGTGCTTCGAAGACCTCGTCGGTGATCTCCTGACCGCGGTAAGCGGGCAGACAGTGCTGAACCATAGCGTCCTCGTGTGCGGCAGCCATGAGGGTATCGTTGACCTGATAGCCCTGGAACGCCTTGGCGCGTGCTTCCTTCTCGGCCTCCTGACCCATAGAAGCCCAGGTGTCAGTGTAGACGACGTCGGCGTTTGCAGCAGCCTCCATCGGGTCGGTGGTGAGCATGAAGTTGGGGTTGCCCTTGGCGAACTCGAGCACGGTCGGGTCGGGCTGATAGCCCTCGGGGCAGGCGATGTGAACCTTCATGCCGGTCTTGAGGCCGCCGACGATGAGGGAGTTTGCCATGTTGTTGCCGTCGCCGATGTAGGTCAGCTGGATGCCGTCGAGCGAGGCGTACTTCTCGCGGATGGTCATGAGGTCGGCCAGAACCTGGCAGGGATGACAGAAGTCGGTCAGACCGTTGATGATCGGGATGGAGCCGTACTCTGCGAGGTCCTCGACTTCCTTCTGTGCGAAGGTACGGATCATGATGCCGTCGAGGTAGCGGGACAGAACGCGAGCGGTGTCCTGAACGGGTTCGCCGCGGCCGATCTGCAGGTCACGGGAGGACAGGAACAGCGCCTGACCGCCGAGCTGATACATACCGGTCTCAAAGGAAACACGGGTACGGGTGGAGGACTTCTGGAAGATCATGCCCAGAGACTTGCCTTCGAGCAGGCGGTGCGGGATGTTGTTCTTCTTCTCGTATTTGAGCTGGTCTGCCAGGTCGAGGATGGAAACGATCTCCTCAGAGGACAGATCGAGCAGCTTGAGCAGGTGTTTCATGGTGCAATATCCTTTCTATCAGTCACAAAATACGGTTTTCATGATGGCGATGGCCTCGTCGAGCTCCTCATAGGTGATGGTGAGCGGCGGCAGCAGGCGGACAGCGTTTTTGCCTGCCGTGATGACGAGTACGCCGTGCTCGATGAGCTTGTTTGCGAAGACGCTGTGCTGACCCTCATCGACGATGATGCCGAGCATCAGACCCTTGCCGCGCACGCCGTGGATGGCGGGAGAGCCAAGCGACAGGATGGCATTTTTGAGGTATTCGCCCTTTTCGCGGACTTCCGCGAGGAATTTCTCGTCGTTTACGATGGAGAGTACAGCGTTTGCAGCGGCGCAGACGGTCGGGGTACCGCCGAAGGTGGTCGCATGGGTGCCCGGAGTCAGCACATCGCAGCAGTTCTTCGCTGCCATGACCGCGCCGATCGGCACGCCGCCGCCCAGACCCTTGGCCATGGTCACGACATCGGGCAGGATGCCGTACTGCTGGAAGCAGAACAGCGAGCCGGTACGGCCGATGCCGGTCTGCACTTCGTCCACGATGAGCAGCAGATCCTTCTCGGTGCACAGCTCACGGACAGCCTGTACAAAGGCCGGGTCCTGCGGGAGCACGCCGCCCTCACCCTGAATGAGCTCGAACATAACAGCGCAGGTCGAGTCGTCGATCTTGGATTTGAGGTCGTCCAGATCGCCTGCGGTTGCGTAGTCAAAGCCCTCGGTGAAGGGGAAGAAGTAGTCGTGGAAGCGGGTCTGACCGGTTGCCTTCAGCGTGGTCACTGTACGGCCATGGAAGGAGTTCCAAAGGGTGATGATCTTGCTGCGGCCCTTGCCGTACTTGTCGTAGCTGTATTTACGTGCGAGCTTGATGGCGCCCTCGTTGGCCTCTGCGCCCGAGTTTGCGAAGAAGACCTTGCCCATGCCGGTTGCCTCGACCAGTGTCTTTGCGGTCTGCACCATGGGTGCGGTGGTGAACAGGTTGGACACGTGCATGAGCTTGTGAATCTGTTCCTCGATGGCGTGGGTGAGGACGGGGTGATTATAGCCTAAGCAGTTTACGCCGATGCCAGATGCCAGGTCGATATAGCGCTTGCCCTCGACGTCCCAGAGCTGTGCGCCCTGACCGTGGTCAAGTGCGATGGGGAAGCGGCCATAGGTCTGCATGACGTATTGCTGTTCTTCTGATTTGAGTTCCTGATAAGTCATAGATGATCCCTTCTATTGTGAGAGATGGGTGAGGTCGTTCTGGGGATGATTGGGAAGAGAACGACAATTTAGTTGATTTTTTCTCGTGGAAGATCGAAAAAATCAAGAAGGAGTTTCGCCGTCTGCGGACGGCGACCAGGCTGCGCGCCTGGACTGCGCCGGGTCGCAGACCCGGACCCGCTTGTCGCCTGCGGGCGGGAATCCGTTTAGATAAACATGGTGCCGACGCCGTCGTCGCTGAGCAATTCGATCAAGATGGAGTGCTTGACGCGGCCGTCCTGAATGTTTGCGCGTTCGACGCCCTTACGGATGGCCTCGACGCAGCAATCGACCTTGGGGATCATGCCGCCCGAGATGACGCCGTCGCGGATGAGAGCCGGGACTTCGGAGACCTTCAGACGGGTCAGCAGGGTGCTTTCGTCCTTGGGGTCACGCAGCAGGCCGCGCACGTCGGTCAGCAGAATGAGCTTCTTTGCGCCCAGCGCGATGGCGAGCTTTGCTGCTGCGGTATCGGCGTTGATGTTGTAGTTGGTGTCGTCGTCGATGCCCTGTGCAACGGTGGACACGACCGGGATGTAGCCGCGTGCCAGCACGTCGATGACCGGCTGGGGATTGACCTCAACGATGTCGCCGACATAGCCGTAATCGGTGCCTTCCTCATCGGTCATGCGCTTGGCGCGGAACATGCCGCCGTCCATACCGCCCAGACCGATGCCCTGACCGCCAGCATGCTCGAGCAGGGTGACAAGGTCTTTGTTGACCTTGCCGCACAGGATCATCTGAACGATGTCCATGGTTTCGCGGTCGGTGTAGCGCAGACCGTTGACAAAGCGGGATTCCTTGCCGATTTTTTTGAGCATTTCCGAGATCTCGGGGCCGCCGCCGTGAACGACAACCACGCGCACGCCGACGAGTGAGAGCAGAACGATGTCGTGAATGACCGCGTCCTTGAGTTCTTCGTTAATCATGGCGTTGCCGCCGTACTTGACGACAACCGTCTGACCGTAATATTCCTGAATGTAGGGAAGGGCTTCGACCAGCACGTTTGCGCTGGTAGCCGGATCAAGATGATTCATCGCTGTATTCTCCTTAGGTACGGTAATCGCCGTTGATTTTGACGTAATCGTAGGTCAGATCGCAGCCCCAAGCGGTGACCGAAGCGTCACCAGCGTGCAGGGTAACGTCGATTAAGACCTCGTCCTCGAGCAGAACCTTCTTTGCAATCTCTTCGTCAAAGTCGAGCGCACGGCCAGCCTTGCACACAGCGACCGCACCAGCCTTGGAAGAGAAGGATACGTCAACGGTTTCGGGATCGAATTTCTCACCCGAATAGCCCATCGCGCACAGGATACGGCCCCAGTTTGCGTCGGCGCCGAACATAGCAGCCTTGACGAGCGAGGACTTGCACACAGCCTTGGCAAGACCTTCCGCAGTGTCCTCGTCGGGAGCGCCCGAGACCGTGCAGGTAATCAGGCGAGAAGCGCCCTCGCCGTCCGACGCGATCTTGCGTGCGAGCGTGATGCAGACTGCCTCGAGTGCCTCGTAGAATGCCTGACCGTCTGCGCTGGAAGCGTCTGCGATCTTGTCGTTTCCGGCCATACCGTTGGCCAGAATGCAGCAAGTGTCGTTGGTCGAGGTGTCACCGTCGACCGAGACGCGGTTAAAGGACTTCTGGACAGCCTTGAGCAGCATGGCTTGCAGCAGATCACCGTCGACTGCGCAGTCGGTGGTGATGAAGCACAGCATGGTACCCATGTTGGGGTGAATCATACCCGAGCCCTTGCAGATACCGCCCAGATGGCAGGTCTTGCCGCCGGCGGTGAACGATACCGCGATGGTCTTGGGAACGGTGTCGGTGGTCATGATGGCGTTTGCCGCCGCGTCCGAGCCGTCCGGGGTCAGCGTGATGGTGTGCAGGTTTTCCTCGATGCACTCGATGTTGATACGCTGACCGATGACGCCGGTCGAGCAGACGATGACGTCGTTTTCCGGGATGTTCAGCAGCTTTGCGCAGGCAGCGGCTTCGCGCTGAGCATTTTCCATGCCGTCGGGCGCGCAGGCGTTGGCGTTGCCTGAGTTTACGATGACCGCCTGTGCGACCTGGTTTGCCAGATGGTCACGGGTGACCTGAATGGGCGAAGCCTTGACGCGGTTTTTGGTATAGACAGCGGCAGCGGTGCAGGGGATTTCCGAGAAGATAATCGCGGTGTCGTCCTTCTGGGACGAAGCCTTGATGCCGCAGCGCGTCGCGCCGGCAGAGAATCCCTGTGCAGCGGTTACGCCGCCCGAGATGATTTCATACATGAGGGAAAAGCCTCCTTACAGGGTAAGCCCGGTGGTCTCGTCCAGACCGAGCATGAGATTCATATTTTGAACGGCCGCACCCGACGCACCCTTGCCGAGGTTGTCGAACAGTGCGGTAACGATGGTCTGCGAGCGGTGACCGTGCACGTACAGGGTCAGACTGTCGCGGCCAGAAAAGGTGTTGGCCGAGATCATGGGAGCACCTTCACCGAGCGGTGCGACCTTGACCATCTTCTGATCGGCATAGTGTGCGCTGAGCGCCTGCCATACAATGTGCACATTGTGGTCGGGCAGCATGACCGTGGTGGCCATGCCCTTGTAGTAATCGTCGACCACCGGACAGAAGACCGGAGGCGTTGCCAGACCGCACACCTTCTGCATTTCGGGCAGGTGCTTGTGCTGGAGGTTGAGACCGTACACGCGGGGTGCGTACAGGTCGTTTGTCTTGTCCTCGGCCTCGTAGGATGCGATCATCTTCTTGCCGCCGCCCGAGTAGCCGGTGAGCGAGAAGCAGGTGAGCGCGTCGGTCGCGGACAGCACGCCGTGGGCGACCAGCGGATAGACCGAGGCGATAAAGCCGGTGGCATGACAGCCGGGGTTTGCCACACGGGTGGAAGTCTGAATAGCTGCGCGGTGATCGTCCGACAGCTCGGGGAAACCGTATGCCCAGCCGTCTGCCGTGCGGTGTGCGGTGGATGCGTCAATGACGCGGGTGTGATCGTTTTCGATCAGGGAGACGGCCTCCCGTGCCGCCGCATCGGGCAGGCACAGGAACACGATATCGGCTGCATTCAAGAACTTGCGGCGTTCTTCGGTATCTTTGCGTTTCTCTTCGTCGATCAGCAGCAGCTCGAGGTCGTCACGCGCGCCCAGACGCTCATAGATTTGCAGGCCGGTCGTGCCTTCCTTGCCGTCGATGTAAATTTTGGGGCGCATCAGTTTTCGCCTCCCTGAGCCGCGAGAAAGTCCTCGATGACCTTGAGCTGACGTGCAACCTCATCGGGCGCCGGGCCGCCGATCGAGCGGCGCTCGCGCACGCAGGTCGACAGGTCGATTGCGTGGTATACGTCGTCCTCGAACATGGGGGTCACTGCCTTGTACTCGTCGAGAGACAGGGTATCGAGCGTCTTGTTATGCTCGATGCAGTAGTGCACCAGCGTACCGGTTGCCTTGTAGGCATCGCGGAAGGGCATACCCTTCTTGGTCAGGTAGTCGGCACAGTCGGTCGCGTTGATAAAGCCGCGCTTTGCTGCGTTCTTCATGTTTTCGGTCAGTACGGTCATGGTGCGGAACATGGGCGCGATGACGCGCAGGCAGTTCTTGACCGTGTCGATGGCGTCAAAGGTGGCTTCCTTGTCTTCCTGCATATCCTTGTTGTATGCGAGCGGGATGGCCTTCATGAAGGTCAGCAGGGTGGTCAGCGCACCGTATACGCGGCCGGTCTTGCCGCGGATGAGTTCACAGATGTCCGGGTTTTTCTTCTGGGGCATGATGGACGAGCCGGTGGAATAAGCGTCGTCCAGCTCGATGAACTTAAATTCCCACGAGCACCACGCGATGACTTCCTCGGACAGACGGGACAGGTGCATCATCAGGATGGACAGGTCGGCGCACAGCTCGATGCAGTAGTCGCGGTCGGATACGCCGTCGAGCGAGTTGTCCATGACGGCCGAGAAGCCCAGCTGCTCGGCGACAAATGCGCGGTCGATGGGGTAGGTCGTGCCGGCCAGTGCACCCGAGCCGAGCGGGAGCGCGTCCATGCCGGACAGGCAGTCGTCCAGACGGCGCACGTCACGCTTTAACATATTGGTGTAAGCCATGAGGTGATGGGCGAAGGTGATGGGCTGCGCACGCTGGAGATGGGTGTAGCCGGGCATAACGGTCTCGGTGTGCTTGGCAGCGACCTCGCACAGCGCGTGCATGAAGCCCAGCACCAGTGCGCGAATCTCCTTGATTTCACGGCGGACATACAGACGCATGTCGAGCGCGACCTGATCGTTTCTCGAGCGTGCGGTGTGCAGACGCTTGCCCGCGTCGCCGATGCGCTCGGTCAGGAGCTGCTCGTTTGCCATGTGGATATCTTCGTAGAGTTCGGGCGAAAAGTGGATCTTGCCCGCTTCAATATCGGCAAGGATGCCCTGAAGGCCCTCGATGATCTTCTGTACATCGTCCTGAGGGATAATGCCCTGACGGCCGAGCATGGTCGCGTGTGCGATCGAGCCCTGAATATCCTCGGCATACATCCGGCAGTCGAACATAACGGAGGAGTTAAAGTCGTTGACGACGGCGTCGGTTTCCTTCTGGAACCGGCCGGCCCACATTTTAGCCATATCTGTAAAGTCCTCGTTTCGTGATAGAGTGATAAAGTGGTAGGACGGAAGAACGGGGCGAGTTGCCTCGCCCCATCCGTTTCTTTGTCAAATTTATTCCACAGAGGGGAAGCCAGCGCCGGTCTTTTCCTGAAGAGCCAGGTCGTTCATGGCACGAACCTTGAGCGGCAGACCGAAGAGGTTGATGAAGCCTGCGGAATCGGCCTGATTGTAGGAATGATCCTCGCCGAAGGTTGCGATATCCTCGGAGTACAGCGAGTACGGAGAGGTGACCGATGCGGGGATGATGTTGCCCTTGTACAGCTTGAGCTTGACGTCGCCGGTAACGGTCTCCTGAGTGGAGGTGACGAACGCGCTCATTGCCTTACGCAGGGGGGTGTACCACTGGCCGTTGTAAACCAGATCGGCAAACTTGAGAGCCAACTGCTGCTTGTAGTGCTGGGTCTCCTTGTCGAGGGTGATCTCCTCGAGCTTCTGATGTGCAGCGTACAGAACCGCACCGCCCGGGGTTTCATAAACGCCTCTGGACTTCATGCCGACCAGTCTGTTCTCGACGATGTCCAGGATGCCGCAGCCGTTCTCGCCGCCGAGCTTGTTGAGGGTCTGGATGAGGGTAACCGAATCCATTTCCTCGCCGTTGACAGCGGTCGGAACGCCCTTTTCAAAGTGGATGGTGACGTAGGTCGGAACGTCGGGAGCCTGCTCGGGAGAAACGCCGAGCTCGAGGAAACCGGGCTTGTTGATGGGAGCTTCGTTTGCCGGATCTTCGAGGTCGAGGCCCTCGTGGGACAGGTGCCACAGGTTCTTGTCCTTGGAGTAGTTGGTCTCCTTATTGATCTTGAGCGGGATGTTGTGCTTTTCAGCGTACTCGATCTCCTTCTCACGGCTGTTGAGTTCCCAGAATCTCCAGGGAGCGATAACGTCCATGTGCGGAGCGAATGCCTTGATGGCCAGCTCGAAACGTACCTGATCGTTGCCCTTACCGGTGCAGCCATGGCAGATCGCGTCTGCGCCTTCCTTCAGTGCGATCTCAACGATGCGCTTTGCAATGATCGGTCTTGCAAAGGAGGTGCCGAGCAGGTACTGCTCGTAGGTTGCGCCAGCCTGCATGGTCGGGATGATGAAGTCGTCCACAAATTCCTTGTTCAGGTCTTCGATGTACAGCTTGGAAGCGCCGGTCTTGAGTGCCTTTTCCTCAAGACCGTCCAGCTCGGTGCCCTGACCGACGTTGCCGGAAACTGCGATAACCTCACAGCCGTAGTGCTCCTTGAGCCACGGAATCAGAACCGAGGTGTCAAGGCCGCCCGAATATGCTAAAACAACTTTGTTATATTTCTTTTCCATTTGAAATCCCCTCCGGAATCACGTGTTTTTTTCGATGGGCTTATTATACACCTGTAACTTTGAGAATGCAAGAAAAATTTTATAAATATTTTAGATAGCGTATAAATATACAAACTGTGCATGAATGGCAGAAAAAATGAGGCACGAAATTCCGCTGAAAAGACAACAAATCTCTTGCTATTTTGACCGGATAGGGCTAAAATAGCAGTATATTCGATTCTGTCAGGCGTCCCGGGTGAGGACGCCTCTTTATAAACAAGAGGTAAAACGCTATGATGAGTAATAAGAACCTGACCATGCTGACCGATTTTTATGAGTTCACCATGGCCAACGGATACTTCGAAAAGGGCATGGGAAACCGGCGCGCATACTTTGATATGTTTTTCCGCCGGGTACCGGACGGCGGCGGCTATGCCGTCATGGCCGGTGTCGAGCAGCTGGTAGATTATTTCAAGAATCTGCACTTTACCGAGGAGGATATTGAGTACCTCCGCGGCCGCGGATGCTTCTCTGAGGCGTTCCTCGACTATCTCAAGGACTTCAAGTTCGAGTGCGACGTATGGGCCATTCCCGAAGGCACCCCGATCTTCCCGGGTGAGCCCATTGTAACCGTTGCAGGCCCCATGGTACAGGCACAGTTTGTCGAAACCATGATTCTGCTGACCATCAACCACCAGACGCTCATCGCCACCAAGGCCAGCCGCATCACCCGTGCAGCGCAGGGCCGTACCGTGCTCGAGTTCGGTTCGCGCCGTGCACAGGGCTACGACGGCGCGGTCTACGGCGCACGCGCAGCCTACATCGGCGGCTGTCAGGGCACGGCCTGCGTCATCGCTGACCGTGACTTCCGCATCCCGGCAGGCGGCACCATGGCACACTCGTGGGTACAGATGTTTGATTCCGAGTATGAGGCGTTCAAGGCTTACGCCGAGATCTACCCGGACAACTGCGTCTTTTTGGTTGATACCTATAATGTACTCAAGTCGGGCGTGCCCAACGCCATCCGCGTGGCAAACGAGGTGCTGGCACCGATGGGCATCCGTCCCAAGGGCATCCGTCTGGACTCGGGCGATATCGCTTACCTGTCCATCAAGGCACGTGAGATGCTGGACGAGGCGGGATACTCGGATATGCAGATCATGGCATCCAACTCGCTCGACGAGTATCTGGTACGCGACCTGCTCAGTCAGGGCGCACAGATCGACTCCTTCGGCATCGGTGAGCGCCTGATCACCTCCAAGTCCGAGCCGGTCTTCGGCGGTGTCTATAAGCTGGTTGCCGTTGAGGACGAAAAGGGCGAGATCATTCCCAAGATCAAGGTGTCCGAGAACGTCGAGAAGATCACCACCCCGCACTTTAAGCAGGCTTACCGATTCTTTGATAAGCTGACCGGCAAGGCGCTGGGCGATGTGCTCACGCTGCGCGATGAGGTCATCAACGAGGAGCAGCCCTACATGCTGTTCCATCCCATCCACACCTGGAAGAAGAAGATCGTCACCGATTACGTGGTCAAGCCCTTGCAGGTGCAGCTCTTTGACAAGGGCGAGTGCGTTTATGAATGCCCGCCGGTCGAAGAGGTTCGCCAGTATTGCCACGACCAGATCGAGACGCTCTGGGAGCAGATTCGCCGCTTCGAGAATCCCCAGACCTATTACGTCGATTACTCGACCAAGCTCTGGCGCGTCAAGAACGCTCTGCTCGAAGCCGTACAGTAAATATAAGATTGGGACGCAGCGCAAAAGGCTGCGTCCTTTTTTTGTGCGCACTTGACGGAATGCGCAGGGCGATTTCGTTTGATAGGTGAAAGGGGGTGAGCAGATGCAGTCTGTTGACAGGATCGAATTTCTGGTGCATACCTATGCCGACCGGATTACGCGCATCGGCTATACCTGGTTTGGCAACGTGCACGATGCGCAGGACGTATGCCAGACCGTGCTGCTGCGGCTGATGACGCATGACTGTCCGGACGACAGCCCGGAAGCCGAGCGTGCTTGGGTGCTGCGCGTGACCATCAATGTGTGCAAGGACATCAAGCGCAGCGCGTGGTTTCGCCGCACGGTCGGATTGGACGAGGGCGCAGCGCTCACGGTCGAGCTGCCCGAACCAGGAGACGATACCGTGCTGCGCGCCGTGCAGAGTCTGCCGCTCAAATATCGAAAGGTGATTTATCTGCACTATTATGAGGGCTATGCGGTCGGGGAGATCGCGAAACTGTTGGGATTGCCGCCCAATCTGGTCTCCACCCATCTGACCCGTGCCAAACAGAAGCTGCGCAAACAATTAGGAGGTGAGCCGAATGAACAGACAATATCGGGATGAACTGGACAAGGTACGGCTGAGTGCGCAGAGCAAGCAGCAGCTGATCGACCGCCTGCACGCGCAGAGCGGACCGCAAACCGTGAAAAAATACGGCAGAAAGCGTCGTGCCGTCGTGCTTGCCGTGGCAGCCTGTGTCGTGCTGGCTGCGACAGCGGGCGCAGCCGTCCTGCACGATACCTTGCAGCATTTATGGACCAATGAATCCCAGCCGGTCTACGAGGCATACAAGACCGATCTCGGACGCACACAGACGGCGGACGGCTGGACGGTCACGCTGACCGACTGCGTGGGAAGCGAGAACATGCTGTATATCGGCGTGGAACTGACCGTACCCGAGGGCGCAGACCCCAACCAACCCTATCGGTTCGGAGATTATGATATGACCTTCCCGGACGGCAGCCGGGCGACCATTGGCGGCGGCATCAATGACGCGCCGCCCTATGACGGGCCGGACGGCGATACGCTGCACTTTGTCTGGCACATGAATGTCGCGCCCGACAGCCGGGCAGAGCCGCAGAGCTTGCAGGGCAAGACGGTCGATCTGACCATCGATTCGGTCTATCGTCTGGACTGGAATGCGGAAACCGACCGCTATGACGAAATCCTGATGACCGATCACGTCTGGAAGTTTGAGGACGTCAAGCTGGACTATCCGACCGCGGACACCACATATGCGGTGAACAAACCGGTCGAATATCTGGGCGGTACGGCGACGCTGGACGAGATCACGGTCTCGCCGTTCGGTGTGAAAGTGAGCATTTCGGGCGGCAGTGTGCTGCATCACCACGCGGAAAACCGTGCAAAGGATGGAAACTGCCTCATGTGCGCACTGACGGTATATGACGCAGACGGCAATGTGCTCTATGAAAACCCGCAATGGGGCGGAGCTGGAAGCCAGTGCGACGAGGACGCGGGCACGACGGTGATCTACCACGATTATCAGACCGCAGATTGGGATAAAATCCTGATCGACCCGGCGAAGGTCGCCAAGGTGAAAGTAAATAACGTGGAAATTCCGCTGAAATGACAAAAAGACCACTCCTAACTTGGAGCGGTCTTGTTTTGCAATTAAACAGACGGATTTTTGCTATGTCCCGCGTGCTTGTGCATCGCCGTCAGCACCGGATTATAGATTGCCCCGGTCGGACAGTTCTTCTTGCACTTGCCGCAGCGCACACACAGCTTGCTGCCGGGTTCTTTGTGCAGGTCAATGTCCATCGGACAGCTTTGTTTGCACTTGCCGCAGTCGATACACTTGTCCGAATCGACCTCGTACCGCAAAAGCGCGACCGGGTTAAACAGACCGTAAATCGCACCGAGCGGGCACAGATAGCGGCAGAACGGCCGGTAGACCACAATGCTCAAAAGAATCACGACGGCCAGAATGAAGAATTTCCATGCAAACAGCATGCCGGCTGCCGAGCGGATGCCCTCGTCCAGAATGGTCAGCGGGATGCCGCCGAGCAGCATACCGGACGGACAGATATACTTGCAGAACCACGGGTCGCCAATGCCCACGATATTCACCACGGTCAGCGGCAGAATCACGACGAACAGGACCAGCACGATATACTTGAGCGTGCGCAGAAACTTGTCGCCGGGCAGTTTTTTGAGCTTTTTCGGGAAGGGAATTTTGTGCACAAGCTCCTGAAATAAGCCGAACGGACACAGCCAGCCGCACACAAAGCGGCCGCACAGCGCACCGACTGCAACTAGAAAACCGATTGCGTAGAAGGAAAACTGTCGTCCGCGGCTGCCTAAAACGGCCTGTAAGGCCCCGATGGGACAGGCACCGAGCGCACCCGGACAGGAATAGCAGTTGAGTCCGGGAACGCACAGCTGCTTGAGCGGTCCTGAGTAAATCTTGCGCTCTACAAAACCGCGCACATAGCCGTTGGTCAGTGCGGCAAAGCAGGCCTGAACGATCAAACGAAGATGTTTCATGTCAGCCCACCCCGATACATTCCAGACAGATGGTCGCCGCCTTGCGCAGCACGATTTCCGCCTCGCCGTCCATTGCGCCGTAAATCATCATGCCGATGCCCACGAGCAGCAGCGCGGGTGCAATCCATGCCTTACGCCGCGTCATTGGTGCTGTCCTCCGCAGAAGTCGTTTCGTCGGCCTTGACCATTTCCAGACGCTCGGAGATGACCTGCGACCAAGTATCCTTGTCCTGTGCACCGAGAATGCCCTTGCCGACCAGCTTGCCCTCGCTGTCAAAGAAGAAGGTCACGGGAACCGAGGACGAAGCGGTCAGAACCGGGTACAGATCTTCCGCGGGCTGGAGGTGCAGATAGTTTGCCTTGGTCTGGGAGACGATCTCCTTGGCATCTTCCAGCATGTCTTCGGTGCCGTTGAGGTCGGCGCACACGCCGATAATCTGGTAGTCTGTGCCGCCTTCGGCAGCCAGTTCACCCAGTTCGGGCATCTCGTTGATGCACGGGCCGCAGAAGGTTGCCCAAATATTCATCATGGTCAGCTTCGCATTTGCAAATACCGATTGATCGACCTCGTTGCCGTCCAGATCCTTTGCGGTAAAGGTCAGCTGGAAGGTCTCGGCGCTGTCGTCCGAGGATTCCGATGCCGTGCTGTCGTCTGAGGATTCCGACGCTGCGCTGTCGTTCGATTGGGCGTCATCGGTCTGACTGGAACTCGGTGCAGACGAGTCTGTGTTCGGTGTTGTGCCTGCCGAGTTGCCGCAGCCCGAAAGCATCAGCAGCGCCAGCAGCAGGATGAGGGATTTCTTCATGAAAAGTCCTCCTTTTGCGTGGAAAGTATTACTTCGACTATATCATATCTGACCTGCAAAGGGAAGAGACTAAGTCACATAACGACAGAAAATTTGTAAGAATGCAAAGAAAGTGAAGAAATGGAGACTAAAAAGTTATGTAAAATGAGAAAACGGGAAATATCCGAGCAGGGACTGCGCTTTTGGCAGCCCATGTGCTATAATAAGACAATAGACCAAACGAGGGGAAAGGAGAGAAACCCCCAATATGCGAAATTTCCGCATTACCGTCAGCTATGACGGCAGTCGGTATCAGGGCTGGCAGCGCATCGGCAACGGACAGAGCATCCAAGGCAAGATCGAGGCCGTGCTGAGTGAGATGACCGGACATAAGGTTGAGATTCACGGCGCGGGACGCACCGACGCGGGTGTACATGCCCGGGCGCAGGTCGCGCACTTCAAAATTAACACCGACCGCACCCCGGATGACATCCGTGCATATTTGAACCGCTATCTGCCCGAGGACATTGCGGTCACGGCATGCGAAGAGGCAGACGACCGATTCCACGCTCGACTAAACGCGACCGGCAAGCGGTATGTATACCGCATCTGGAACAGCGACACGCCCAACGTGTTCGAGCGCAAATACCTGTGCCGGATGGAACAGAAGCTGGACACCGTAGAGATGCAGCACGCCGCCGATCTGCTCATCGGAACGCATGATTTTAAGGCGTTCTGCGGCAATAAAAAGATGAAGAAGTCCACCGTGCGCACACTGCACACGGCACGGGTGGAACGACTGGGCGACGAGGTGCGCCTGACCTTTGAGGGCACCGGATTTTTACAGAATATGGTGCGTATTTTGGCAGGTACGCTGGTCGAGGTCGGACAGGGTAAGCGAAACGCACAGGAAATGACCGCGATTCTGGACAGTTTAGACCGCGCAAACGCCGGTATTACCATGCCGCCGCACGGCCTGATTTTAGACGAAGTATACTATGATGCAACCGGAAAGGAAGGTAAAACCGTATGAAGATCGGATTTTTAGGCTTTGGCAATATGGCACAGGCGATGGCAAAGGGATTGCTGCTGACCGAGTCTATCGCACCGCAGAATATTTACGCCTGTGCGAAGGATTGGGAAAAGCTGTGCCGCAACACCCAGCCGAGCGGCATGGTGCCCTGCCATTCGGCAGAGGAAATGATTGAGCAGGTCGATCTGGTGGTTATCGCTATCAAGCCCTATATGATTCCCAAGGTCGTACCCGCGCTGCACGATCTGCTGACCGATAAGATCATTATTTCGGTTGCAGCAGGCTATACGTATGATAAGTTCAACGAGCTCATGGGCGACGACCTGCACGTGCTGTGCACCATCCCGAATACCCCGATCTCGGTCGGCGAGGGTATCATTGTTTGTGAGCAGACTCATAGCCTGACTGCGGACGAGTTTGCCGCCTTTGAGCAGCTCTTCTCGAAGTCGGCACTCATTCAGCCGGTCGAGAGCCATCTTTTGAGCGTTGCAGGTACGGTTGCTGGCTGCTCGCCTGCGTTCATCAGTATGTTCTTGGAAGCGCTGGGTGATGCAGGCGTTAAGCACGGCTTGCCGCGTGCGCTCGCGTATCGTCTGGCAGGTCAGGCATTGTGCGGAACGGGTAAGATGCACGTCGAGACCGGTACCCATCCGGGCGCGATGAAGGACGCAGTCTGCTCGCCGGGTGGTACGACGATTAAGGGCGTGAGCGCACTCGAGCACCATGGCTTCCGCTCAGCGGTCATCGACGCAATCGACGCGATTGAGGGCAAGTAAAGGAAACGGAATCCCGCCCAAAGCCCGTAGGTCACTATCCTTGTTCTCGCGCCGAGCGCGAATAAAACGAGTGGGCGATAAACGGGTCCGGGCCTGAGGCCCGGCGCGATCCAGCCGCGTAGGCTGGCCCGTCCAGGTGGAACCTGGTCGCCATCCGCAGATGGCGAAATCTCTCTTGAAACCCGGTGTCCGACCCGGGTTTCAATCAAAGCAAACAAAAAGGAAAGACCGTCCCTTTTGGACGGCCTTTCCAAGAGATTGCGCGACCTGCGGGTCGCGCTTTTATTTTTGGTTTTGGTTGATTCCGGTCTTTTGACCGGAATCAAAAGGGGAGTTTCGGACTCTGCGGAGTCCGACTCAGGGCGCTGCCCTGAGAACCCGCAAGCCTTTCGAGAAAGGCTTGAGCGAAAGCTTTATTTGGGCTGCGGTGCAGAGCGGCTCATTTGAATCGCTTTTTCCACCGCATTCAGAATATTTTCATATCCTGTACACCGACACAAATGCCCGGAAATGCGTTTGCGCAATTCCTCTCGGGTATATTCCTTCCCACTCATCACAATTTCAAGTGCAGACAGAATCAGACCTGGGGTACAAAATCCACATTGCACGGCGCATTCGTCGATGAATGCCTGTTGAATCGGGGACAGTGTACCGTCGGCCTTGCGCAGACCCTCCACAGTCAAGATCGACTTACCCTCAGCCCAAACCGTGAGATACAGGCAGGAATCGACAGCTTTTCCGTCGATGAGCACAGTGCACGCGCCGCACTCGCCGACTTCGCACCCGCGCTTGACACTGGTCAGACCCAGACGGTCGCGCAGGGTATCGAGCAGGGCTTCACCGTCTTCTACGGCAACCGTGGTCGGCACGCCGTTGACGGTCAAAGAAATGAGATTGCGCATGATTAGAACACACCTCCTGCACGGGTCCAGGCGCTGCGGATGGCACGTCTGGCAAGTTCGGTGATGAGCTGCAAACGGAATTCGCGGCTGGCGCGCCAGCTCGAGCGCGGCGAAGCGTGTGCGGCAGCGGTGCGAGCGATCTCATCGAGCAGCGCGTCGGTGAGCACTTCGCCGTGTGCGAGTGTCTCTGCTTCGGTACAGCGGATGGGCGTGGGAGCTGCCACGCCGTAGGCCAGTCGAAGATCGGCGACCGTGCGCTGGTCGGTGGCAGGCTTTACGAGTGCTGCACAGCCGAGCGTTGCAATCTCCATCGCGGCACGCTTGCCGTATTTGATGTACTGACCGCCGAATCCCTGAAAATCAGCCGGGAAAATGCGGATTTCGGTCAAAATTTCATCCCGATTGCGCACGGTGCGTCCCGGACCGGTGTGGAAGTTGGTCACCGGTACCACACGCTTGCCGGCAGCACTTTGCAGGGTCAATTCTGCGTTCAGTGCGAGCAGCATGGGGGCAGAGTCGGCACTCGTCGCGCCGTTGCACAGGTTGCCGCCAATGGTACCCGCCTCGCGGGTCTGCGGACCGCCGACCTGATCGACCGCCTCACCCAGATACGGCACAAACTCCTCAATGATGGGGTCAGCCGTGATGCGGGCAAAGCTCGTGCACGCGCCGATAACGATCGACCCGTCTGCTTCCATGCGCACGCCGGTCAGCTCGGGCAGTTCGTGGATGGACACGAGCGAAGCCCCGGCGGCCTTGCCCTCACGCACACGGATAAGGACGTCGGTGCCGCCCGCGATGACCATACTTTCCGGGTCGTCTGCCAGTGCGCGCAGCGCATCGTTCAAATCTTTGGCAGGGTACAGCCGTTTGATGTCAAACATGGTCTTCGCCTCCTAACAGTCCGGCGGCACGGAAGTGCTCGATGAGTTTTTGCGGGGTGAGCGGCAGCGAATGCACCGACACACCGGTCGCGTGAAGCAGCGCATTGCGGATGGCCGGTGCGACCGGGATGGCAGGCGGCTCGCCGAGCGCCTTGTTGCCATACGGGCCGGTCGGGTCGTCCACCTCGACAAAGAGTGCCTCTAGTTTGGGGGTATCCATCGCGGTCGGGATCTTGTAGTCGAGCAAGTTTGCGTTGAGCGGTTTGCAGGCATCGTCAAAGAGCATCTCTTCGCTCAGTGCGTAGCCCAGACCCATGCTCATACCGCCGTGCACCTGTGCCTCGGCGAGCTTGGGATTGATGAGCCGTCCGCTGTCATGCACATTGACAAGGCGCAGGACGTGAATCTGACCGAGTGCAAGGTCGACCTCGATTTCGGCGAAGCATGCGCCGGTGGCGAAGGTGTTCTGCTCGCAGTGATAGGTCTCTTCCGCCGTCAGGTGGCGGCTGTTTGTCAGGCTGTAACAGCTTTCCATGCCCACATCGGCAACGGTCAGCACGGTTTGACCGGTTTCGTCCACAATCTGACCGTCTGTGATGGTCAGACCCTCAGCCGAACGCTCCAGCATACCTGCGGCATAGTCCAAAATTTTACTGCGCAGACTCTCGCCAGTCATCTTGCACGCCATACCGCTGACGTAAGTCTGACGGGAGGCGTAAGCGCCGGTGTCAAAGGGGGAAACGTCAGTGTCCTGCACGGTCTGGATGTCGATGGCATCGACCGGCAGCCCGATGGACTCGGCTGCCATCTGGGTGAACACGGTGTCCGCACCCTGTCCGATCTCGGTCGCACCCATCTGCACGGTCACGCGGCCATCTTCGTGCAGCATCATGCGGCAGGAAGCGGTCTCGAGCGAGATGGGATAGACGTTGGATTTGTAGGTGAAGAGCGCCATGCCCACGCCGCGGCGGCGGTCGCCGGTCTGGTTCTGGTACAGACGGCGCTTTGCGTCCCAATCAATCGCCGCACGGCCTTTTTCCAGCACCTGATCCAGACCGTAAGCGTGCATGGTGATGCCGTTGTGCGGGTCTACGTATCCGGCCTGCACGCAGTTTTTGAGGCGGAATTCCAGCGGGTCCATACCGAGCGCGTAAGCCAGGTCATCGGTCAGCGCCTCGGTGATGAAGCAGCCCTGCGGAATGCCGTAGCCGCGCATGGCACCGGCAGTTGGACGGTTGGTATAGACCGTGTAGCTCTCGGAGTCGAGCGACATGCGGTCGCGGTAGCACTGCTTGAAAACATTCGCCGCATTGGCAGCAATCGCATGACCGTGCGAAGCGTAGCCGCCCTGATTGGACTTGGCGCAGTAGGTACGCGCGAGCAGCGTGCCGTCCGGGCTTGCGACCGCCTGCACGTCCCAGTCAAAGGCGTGGCGGGTGCGGGTGCAGCCCAGCACTTCCTCGCGGCTGAGCTCGATATTGACCGCGTGGCCGCCGAGCTGGGTGGTCAGCCATGCGGCCAGGGGTTCGACCAGAACGTCCTGCTTGTTGCCGAAGCCGCCGCCCATGTAGGGCTTGATGACGCGCACACGCGACCAGGGAATGCCCAGCGCCTGACCGCACACGCGGCGCACAATGTGGGGAATCTGGGTGGAGCTGACCACCGTGATTTTCTGTCCTTCCATGTACGCGAACGAGTGCACGGGCTCCATGTGACAGTGCTGCACAGCGGGCACGCTGTAATGCCCGGACACGACGACCGCGCCGGGTGTCGCGGCAGCCTCATCAAAGGTGCCGTCTCCCAGATGAAACTGGGAGTGCACCACCACATTGCCGGGCTTTTCCTCGTGCAGACAGGGCGCACCGGGTGCCATCGCCTCATCGGGCGTGGACAGTGCGGGCAAGGCTTCAATATCTGCCTTGACCAGCCGCGCGGCGCGCTCGGCGCTTACACGGTCACGGGCAACCACAACCGCAATCTCATCACCCCACACGCGGATATGCGCGTTGAGCAGCTTGCGGTCGCAGATGTCCTGATGGGACGGAACGGTCGACCAGGGGTGTCCGGCGGTCGGGAACTGAATGTCGGGCACGTCGAAACAGGTGAAAATACGCACAACGCCGGGGACGGCCTGCGCCTTGGTGAGATCAAAGCCGCGCACCCAGCCGCTTGCGACCGGTGCACGCACGATCTTCGCGACGTAGGGGTTCGCGGGGACCAGATCGGCGGTGTACTTTGCCTCTCCGGTGACCTTTGCGAACGCATCTACGCGTGGGATACTCTGACCAACTGCCATAAGAGATTCCCTCCTTTATACCCGCCGTGCTGTGCGCGGCGGACGGTTATTTCTCGAAATCCTTGTAGAGCAGGCTGGGCTGAATGCCCATATTGTTCTGATACTTGCCGCTCTTGTAGGGTTCGTACTCACCATGAATGTCGTGATAATAAATCTGACAGATTTCTACATTGGGATAGATGCGGATGGGCTGAACGCAGAAGATTTCCAGCGTCCAGTAACCGGCAAAGCCGACGTCGCCGAAACCGGCGGTGACATGGATGAACAGACCCAGACGGCCGGTCGAAGAACGACCCTCGAGCATGGGGACAAAGCCGTCGGTGCGGGTGAACTCGTTGGTGCGTCCGAGGTACAGACGGCCGGGTTCAAGCACCAGACCTTCTTCGGGAATGGTCAGATGGCGGGTCGGGTTGGGGGTCTTCATGTCCAGAACGTCGTGCTCGTAGACCAAAAGCTCGTTTGCCAGCGACAGATTGTAGCTGTTGGGGTTTAAGCGGCTGGGATCGTAGGGTTCAATGACGATCTCCTTGCCAAGATGCTTTTCGATTTCCTTGCCGGATAAAATCATGGGAAAAAGGTTCCTTTCACATAAGTTTACGGCCCGAAACATACTTGTGCGTGACGGCGCGGTCGTCTGCGAGATAGACCACGCGGGTCAGGCACTCCAGCGGGGACAGGTCGAACGGACAGGGCAGCATTGCGTCGTCCAGAACGAGTGCGTCGAATTCAAAACCGGATTCGAATGCACCGACCTTGCCGAAGAATGCGCCGCCGCCGCGGGTGGCCAGATAGAAGGCTTCGGGCAGGGTGATGGGGGCGAGAGAAGCATCCTGGAGCCGCCAGCGCAGCTTGGATACCTGGATGGTGTCTGCGATGGCGCGCAGCATGGACAGGTGGACACCGCCTGCGATGTCCGAGCCCAGACCAACCGACAGCCCTTCGTTTAAGAAGGCGCGTACGGGTGCGATGCCCGAGGACAGGTTGACGTTGGACTGGGGACAGTGCGCGACAAACACGCCGTTTTGCTTCATCCGTGCCCGCTCTGCTTCATCCGACCAGACGCAGTGCGCCATGATGGCCGGGCAGCCGTCGCCGCCGAACAGACCGAAGCGGTCATAGGCATCGCCGTAGCCGGTCGAATCCGGGCACAGTTCGGATACCCAGGCGATTTCGCCCTGGTTTTCCGACAGATGGGACTGCACGGGCAGGCCGGTTTCGCGCTGAAGGTCGCGCAGACCTTCCATGAGCGCGTCCGAGCAGCTCGGGATAAAGCGCGGGGTCAGGATGGGACGGGAGCGGGTGAAGTCCCGGCAGCCGTCCAGCCATTGACGGGTCGCAGCGAGTGACGCCGCGGCACTCTCCTCGCGCAGACAATCCGGACTGTTGCGGTCCATGTTGACCTTGCCCACACGGGTGATCAGACCGCTGTCCTCGAGCAGACCCATGAGGGTCAGGGTCGCATCGACGTGCAGCGTGCCAAACAGCACGGCGCGGGTGGTCGAGCTGCGGCGCAGATCGTCGACAAACAGCGTGTACGCACGGCGTGCATAGTCCGGGTCGGCATAGCGCGCTTCCTGCGGGAAGGTCTGGGTGTCCAGCCAGTCCAGCAGTTCGAGATCCATGCCGAGCGAGCGGAACGCATACTGCGGCGCGTGCGCGTGCAGGTCGACCAGACCGGGGATGATGAGCTTTCCGGTGTAGTCGTGCACCGGGAGCGATGCAAAGCGTTCGGGCAGGGTGGGGAAGACACCGGCGCATACACCATCTTCGCAGACCACATACTGATTTTCACAGATGGTCATGTCCTGCGGGGTGCGGCTCCAGAGAATATCGCCCTTGAGTACAAAAGAATTCGTCATATATATGCCTCCTAGCGTAGGGAAATGCGCGGAAAAACGTCCTGAAAATAAAAAAACAACTGGGAAGCAGGACGAGTCCCCGCATGGTGGAGGACTTATAGTCAACTGTTCCGGCAGTTGGTAGAAACGCTCAACCGATTATGAGCATATATAAGTCATGAATCTGATTTCATTATAACGGGCAGACTTTCTCTTGTCAATTCTAAGAACGAAGGATGACAAGCGGCGAAAAATCAGGTATAATAGGCGCAGAGCGACGATCTTTCAGCTTTTTGGCCGATTATCGGCTGCGATAGAATGTATTTTAAAAAGTTGCCACGGGTCATGGAAAAAGCGAGATTTAGGGTTAAAATTGACCGAAAGCTGTGGTATAATAGCCATAAAACGGCTATTATACTTTTATTTTATAATTATACCATCAGCGGCACGTGGTTTCGTGTTTGGTATTGGATGTTTGCCTGCCGCTGTGGTATAATGGATAAGACAAGGAGGAAGAACCCCAATGACAGAGCAATTTGAAATTGTTGCATTGACGGACGTAGACGTGGCTTACGTACAGCCCACCCCCAACGAGGGAGAAGTGATCGTCCGCAAGAGCATTACCGCTTATAAGCGTCTGGACAACGGCAAGGTACAGGAGGGCCTGTTCGAACTGGCAGCTCTGGCTGCACCGGCACGTGCCCAGCTGTTCCGTATTTCTCTGCCGTCCGACACTCTGGTACGCGTCAAGGTGGCCAAGGGTGAGCAGGGCAAGCTGTGGATGACCGAGCTGCCCGCGCCGGCAAAGGACGAGGAGATGGAAGCCCTGCTGGCCGAGCAGGTTGCCGAGAAGACCGTCGAGGACGAGCACTTCGGCGTGTTCACGTTCGACCGTGAGACCTGCGTTTATCAGTGCGAGATCGACTGGCGTGAGAAGAAGATCACGCTCGAGGTCGAGGACATGGAAGAGACCAAGCCCCGCGAGGTTGCACGCGCACTTCAGCAGGAGGCCGAGAAGTGGGAGCTTGCTGCCCGTGCACAGATCAAGACTGTAAAGCCCGCTGCATCGCGCATGTCGCTGCGCACGCTGTCGGTTGACGATCAGGGCGCGTTCACCTTCTGGTTTGCCGGTAAGGCAGGCATCGCCTGCGCAGCTGGTTCGCTGGAAGAGGGCATCACCGACGCAACGGTCATCTAAAATCGATTTTTACAGCAGAAAAGCCGCTGGTATCTGAGGGATACCGGCGGCTTTGTGTTTTTTACATTAAATCAATCAGATCAAAGATGACCTTTTGCTGTTTTTCGTTCAATCGTGCCCAACGGCTCAGTAATTCTTTTTGGCAATCGGTTAAAACAACCGCTGACGCATCATCTGCTAGTAACTGAGAGAGTGTAATGCCAAATGCACGACAGATTTTCTCTAATGAGGGGATGGTGGGAATGAGATTTTTGCGATACCAGGAAGAAATTGTGGATTGTGGAAGCCCAGAACGCTCGGCAAGCTGATATTCTGTCCAGCCGCGCGACTGACGGTGCTTGGTGATGGTGGAAAGAATATCGTTCACCGCACATACCCCTTTCGTTGTGTTCTTCGTAAATTATACTTCGACATATCGTTGCAATTTAATCATTTTAATCGTATAATTTTTACGAAAGAATGAACTATACAGGGTGTGATGGTATGAAGCGAAAGATTTGTTTTATGATCGGACATCGAGATACAGAAGAGACAGTTTATCCGGCTTTACAAAGAGCTGTTCGACAGCATGTTGCAGAATATGGTGTGAATGAATTTGTAGTAGGAAGATATGGGCAATTTGATCGTTTGGCAGCACATGCCGTACGATGTGTGAAAGAGGAATATCCACAGGTGATATTAACGCTCTTACAGCCATATTACGCGGAAAAACCTTCGTCCATCCAGACCGACCTATTTGACCATATCTGGTATCCATCCCAAATGGAACATGTACCATATCGTTTTGCAATTGTACGTGCGAACCGCTGCGCAGTTGAGCACGCCGACCATTTGATTGCCTATGTACATCGCACGCCCAGTCAAGCCGGAGCGTTGCTGGCCTACGCCAGGAGAAGAGAGACACAGGGCAAGATGATCGTTTTTTCGTTAACTGATTTTCTTCTGTGAATATAAAAAAGCTGTCAGGGGATGAACCCTTGACAGCTTTTGTGCATTATACGGTAATAACGCCGAAGAACTTCAGAATCTCGGTTGCCAGAATCATGAGCAGCATGACCGGAGCGATCCAGCGCACCATGACAACGAACAGCTTCTTGCGGCGGAAGGTACCCGAAGTTTCAACCTCGTCAATGACCATCTTCGGCCCAACGATGTGACCGACCAGAATACAGGTCAGGAATGCAACGATCGGCATCATGATGGAGTTGGAGATAAAGTCGAAGAAGTCGAGGAACGCCATGCCGAGCGGAGCGATTGCTGCGAGCGGGCCGTAACCCAGGCAGGACAGCATGCCGAGCAGCAGAACGCCGATGGTAACCAGAATCGCTGCGGGCTTGCGTCCGATCTTGGCCTTGTCGACGATGATGGAAACGATGGTCTCCATCAGGGAGATGGACGAGGTCAGCGCTGCAAGCAGTACGAGCAGGAAGAAGACCGTGCCGATGACGTTGCCGAAGAGCATGGACTCGAAGACCTTGGGCAGAACACCGAACATCAGGCCTGCGCCAGCCGACTCACGGACGAGCGAGGTGTCGCCGCCGCTGAATGCGACCATTGCGGGAATAATCATCATGCCGGCGATAATTGCGAAGCCGGTGTCAAAGACCTCGATCTGGGTGACCGAGTGCTCAAGCATGTTGTCCTTCTGCATGTACGAGCCGTAGGTAATCATAATACCCATTGCCAGAGACATGGAGTAGAACAGCTGACCCATTGCAGCCAGAACGGTGTAGATGGAGAAGTCCTCCATGCGGGGCAGCAGGTAGTACTTGAGGCCGTCGATTGCGCCCGGGATGGTCAGCGAGTAGCCTGCGATGATGATGGACAGGATGACCAGAACGGGCATCATAACACGGCTGACCTTCTCGATGCCCTTTTCAACGCCGAACAGAACAACGGTTGCGTTGATGAGTACGTAGATGACAAACCAGGTGACCGGAGTGCCCAGGATACCGGGCAGAGAAACCGCGGTGAAGCTGCCGAAGTAGGAGTCGGAAGCGGTTTCCAGACCGTTGCCGGTCAAAAACTCAGCCAGATACTTCATAACCCAGCCGCCGATGACACAGTAGTACGGCGTGATGATGACCGGGACGAGCGAAGCCAGCCAGCCGAGGAAGCCAAAGCGCTTGTCGAGCGAGCGGTAAGCGCCGATGCAGGACAGACGGGTCTTGCGTCCGATGGCGATCTCAGCGATCATCAGGGTGAAGCCGAAGGTGATGGCCAGAATGATATAGACCAGAAGGAAGGTACCGCCGCCGTACTTTGCGGCGAGGTACGGGAAACGCCACAGGTTTCCGAGACCAACGGCCGAGCCAGCCGCCGCAAGGACAAAGCCGATGCGGCTGGTAAAGCTGCTGCGTTCTTTTTTCATTTACAAACCCCCATACAAAAGAATTCCATAGATCGGTAATGTACTCTATTATTCCATAAAACCTGAAGAATTTCAATCGCTTTTCGCGAAAATTTTAGGTTTTTTAGCGTTTTTACCGAAAAAATTACTTTTATTTATCAAATCTGCCGTTCAGACCGCAAAAATTCCATCATTGACAGGAGGTGCGTGCATACGGTATACTGTGAAAGTTCAAAACCACATAAGACAGTTCGTAACCATCCTGTCTCTAAACAAAACTAGGACGTCCATGCGCTGCGGGTACAAAAACCTGCGGAGGTCATGGTTTTTTGCTGTCGCGCAGCGGGAGCAAAAAGGGGATGGTGCGCTCTCTTTTGGGGAACGCACTTTTTTATTTCAGGGAGGAAAGCGTCAACATGGAGGACATGATTCGCTACTCGGTCATCACCGAGAAAAACCCGCGCGAGATCGTGCTGCTGCGCGGCTTTGGCTGCGCGTGGAAGAAGTGCACGTTCTGCGACTATCATCTGGACTGCTCGCCCGATGCAGCCGAGAATTTTGCGCTCAACCGTTCGGTGCTGTCCGAGGTCACCGGTCAGTATGCGCGTCTGGAGGTCATCAATTCGGGCTCGTTCTGCGACCTCGACCAGGACACCATGCGCGAAATCGAGCAAGTCTGCGCACAGAAGGGCATCCGCGACCTGCACTTTGAGTGCCACTGGATGCACCGCAAGGAAATTCCGGCGCTGCGCGCGCGCTTTGCCGCACTGGGTATTCAGACCCATATTAAGATCGGTGTCGAGACTTTTGACCGTACTTATCGCGAGGATATTCTGCACAAGGGCATCGGCGTGAGCGATCCGGCTGTGATCTCCGAGCTGTTCGACGAGTGCTGCCTGCTGTTCGGTCTGAACGGTCAGACCGCAGCGTCCATGCGCAACGACGTCGAGACCGGTCTTGCGCACTTTGACCGCGTGTGCATCAATATTATGGTAGAGAATACCACGCCCATTCATCCCGACCCGCAGGTCATCGCGGAATTCTGTCAGGAGATCGCGCCGCTGTATCAGGACAACCCGCGTGTAGATATCCTGATGGAAAACACCGACTTTGGCGTAGGAGGCAGTGCACAATGACGAATGAAATTTTGCTGATCGTATCGCTGATCGTACTGTACGGCAGCGTGCTGCTGTTTTACCGCCTGTTTGGCCGCACCGGCCTGTACTGCGTGACCGTCTTTGCCACCATCGCGGCCAACATCGAGGTTTTGCTGCTGGTCAAGGCGTTCGGCATGGAAATGACGCTGGGCAACATCCTGTTTGCCATGACCTTCCTCGTGACCGATATTTTGTCCGAGAACGATGGCAAGAAGGCGGCCAACCGTGCGGTTGCCGTGGGTGTCGCGACCAGTCTGCTGTTTTTGCTGGTGTCGCAGTCCTGGCTGCTGTACGTGCCGAGCACGAGCGACTGGGCAAGACCGGCATTTGAGCAGATTTTCTCCAACACGCCGCGCATGCTGCTGGCGTCTCTGGTTGTTTACGCCATCGCGCAGGTGTTCGACGTCTGGCTGTACCACGCATGGTGGAAGCTCAGCACGCGCAAGAGCGGCGACAGCCACCGTTTCCTGTGGCTGCGCAACAACGGCTCGACGCTGGTCTCCCAGCTGCTCAACTCGGTGCTGTACACCGCATTGGCATTCTGGGGCACCTACGACGTGCCCACGCTCATCAGCATCGTGCTGTCGAGCTATGTCATCTTTATCGTCACCTCGCTGGCAGACACGCCAATCGTCTACCTTGCGAGACGGATGAAGGAACAGGGACAGATTCCCGAATCTTCCGTGCTTTGAGAGCGGTTTTGTTTCTCGAACCGCATCGGACAGACAAAGCAAGAAAAGCCGAAGGCAGGGTGCAAACCCTGCCTTTTTCATTGGAATCGCCCGGCAGGGGATGAAATTTTTTGTAATCGAGGATGGCAAAATATGGTATAAAAGGCATTGACAGCCAAAAGCTGAAACAGTACAATGGAAAAAAGAGCACTTTCCGGTTGGAACAGAGGGAAAAGAGAGAGATTTCAAGGAAGGTGGAGAGAGTATGGCGGCTACGATTGCTGATGTGGCGAATTTGGCGGGATGTTCGATCACGACGGTGTCCCGTGCGTTCAGCGTGCCCGAAAAAGTGCGTCCGCAGACCCGGGAACGGATTTTGCAGGCGGCTGAGGCGCTGCGCTATTCTCCCAATGCGATCGCCCGAGCGATGGTGCATCAGCGCAATCATAACCTTGCTTTTGTGGTAGACCCTTGGCAGTATCCGATTATGGATGCGTTTTACGCCGAGATTGCCGGAGCGGTGCAGCTCGAGGCCGAGCAGCGGGGGTACTGTGTCTATACGACCGCGTCCGACCGCCGCGAACTGTTTATGAAAAAACGGGTGGACGGGGTCATTCTGGCTGGACGTGCGGACGAAGGATTGCTGTGCGACTTGCGCGGACAAGGCATCCCGGCCGTGCAGATCAATGACCGACCGGTCAGTGATGACGTGCCGTCGATCACGACAGACCATTATCAGGGCGCGTGTCAGGCGCTGGAACACCTGATTGCACAGGGGCATACCCGGGTGGGCTTGGTGACCGATTGCCGTCTGGCGCGGCTGACCGACAGCCGCAGGGCATACGAGGACGTACTGCGCCGTCACGGCCTGCCGTTTCATCCGGCGTATATCTGTCCGGTCGAACCGCACATCGAGACCGCACGGCAGGCGATCGACCGCATGCTGGCGCAGTCCGACGCGCCGACCGCATTGTTCTGTATGAATGACTGTCTGGCAGTGGGTGCCATGAAAGCCGCGGTAAGACGTGGTCTGCGCGTGCCCGATGAGCTGGCCATCATCGGTTATGACGGCAGCAGCCTGTGCCGTGCGACCGAACCCGAGCTGTCCAGCGTTCGGGTGGACGGCAGCGGCATGGGGCGGCGCGGTGCGCACATGCTGATCGATTTGATTGAGGGTCGGCTGCTGTCCGAAAGCCGCGTGGTCATGCAGCCCGAACTGACCTTGCGCGGGACAACCTAAAAAGAAAAGCCATCCAGGTGAGATGCCCGGATGGCTTTTTTGCGTTATTTCATGCGCTCGGCGAGCAGGGAAGCGCCCAGCGCACCGGCGAAATGACCGTCGGGGAGTGCCCGAACGGTGCGGCCTAACTTGTCTGACAGACGGGAGATAAAGTAGGGACTGTGGCACAGACCGCCGGTCAGATAGATGTCGGGCAGGAGCGCCTGACGGGAGCACAGGGTTGCGACCTTGGACGCGACCGAATCGACCACACCGGCTGCAATGTCAGCGCGGGGCTTGCCCTCACCGATGCAGCTGATGACCTCGGACTCGGCAAACACCGTACACAGTGCGCTGATAGCCAGCGGCGTGCCCTGCGCGGCCAGCGCAAACAGCTCTTCCAGGCCGACGCACAGACGGTTTGCCATGATCTCTAAAAATTTGCCCGTACCGGCTGCACACTTGTCGTTCATCAGGAAATCCGAGACCATACCGCCCTCGATGCGGATGACCTTGGTATCCTGACCGCCCACATCGATGATCGTGCAGTCCGGACTGCCGTGCGCCGCGCCGGCGCGTGCGTGGCAGGTGATCTCGGTGACCATCTTGTCGGCAAAGGGCACGTTGCCGCGTCCGTAGCCGGTGGCGACCGTGCGGCTGTGGTCGGGAGACAGACACACCCCGCCTGCGGTCAGCCGCTCACGGATGTTGTCCGCAGTCTCGCGGCTGCTCCAGCCGGTCGGCAGGATGAACTGCTGCGGATGCGCACCGCGCACGACCACCTTGGCCGCGGTCGAGCCGATGTCGATGCCAATGTAGTCCATATCAGCCCAGCATCTCCAGGAATGCGCCCAGACGGGTGGCGATCTGTCCCTTGTCTGCCTGCGAGTAGTCGGTCTCCAGGCACAGATATGCCTTGCCCTTCTGCTCGGTCACATAGCGCTTGACCTCGTACGCCTCAATATTATAGGTATGGCAGGCCTGCAGGATGATCTCGATGACGCCGTCGACCTGATACTGGTCGATCATGTCGCCGATGTCGGTCAGACGCTGCGGGTTGGGGCTCATGACCGAGCAGGTGATATCCAGATACTTTTCGGCCAGTGCGTCCATGACCGGCTTGGTCTCGTCGACCTTGCGCAGCTTGTCGCGCAGACCGTTGCACGCGTCGAAGCAGACCACGTCTGCACCCATCTCCTCGACCGCCTTGATGATCTTGTCGCGTACACCGGTGTTGGGGCAGCCGGTGACCAGCAGACGGGGACGGCGGCTCTCGGTGCCCTTGACGTTCTTTTCCCAGCTTTCCAGCACCTCGCGGGTGCGGGCTTCGATCTTATTGCAGCGCTCTTCCAGATCGAAGGAGAAGGCCGAAGCGTCCAGACGGGTGCCAATCTCGTAGCCCGACAGTGCAGCCGGGTTGAGCTTGCCCAGCTCCATAAAGCGCAGCATCACGTCGCGCTCGTGATTCTTGCGGCGGATGGCCTCACGGATGGCTTCGTCGGTGATCTCGATGTCGTAAAATTCCTCGAGCTGACGGCGCAGACGTACCATTTCTGCTTTCCAGCTCTCAAGCGCGTGTGGCGCAACCTTGCTCGGCGGCAGCTGCATGACATAGGTCGGCTTGATCTCGTCGAGCAGCTCGAACATCTTGCGCTTGCCGTCGCAGGTGGTCTCACCGATAATGAAGTCGGAGAAATAGAAGTACGGACAGGTGTCGGTCAGCGCAAAACCATAGCTCGCCTTGATGAGCGGACACAGATTGCGGGGCAGATGTGCCTCTGCCGCCGGGATGGGTTCCTCGGTGAACGCGCACAGACCGATCGGAATGGCGCCGGCCGCGTAGATGAGCTCGGTCGGGACGAACGAACAGAACACGCCGACGACGCGCTGCCCCTGATCTTTGAGCGCCTTCATGCGCAGAAAGCCTGCCTTGCGTGCTTCGGGATAGGTTTCAAAATTTTTCGGTAAAGCAATCATGGATAAACCCCTCTCGCTCACGGATGGTGTGAGCCTTCTCGTTATTCTTTTAACAGTATAACGTATAAAATGAGGACTTGTAAATATGATTTTATCATTTGACCAAATTCCGGCTTTTTTCACAAAATAGCCGTGCGATTTCTTACCAGTCCCACAAAAACCGGGGAGAATGGAGAAAACTGCATAAAAAATGCACCGACATTGCCTTTGTCGGTGCGTTTTTGCAGGTTATAAAGAATTTGGGTTTATACCCGTCCGGTCGAGCCGCGCCACACGGCTTCACAGGACAGGGTGGTCTTGGGCGGGGTGTCAAACCGTCCGCGGATGTGGTCGATGAGCAGCGCGGCTGCGGTTGCGCCTTCCTGGAAGGCGGGCTGGACGATGGTGGACACGGTCGGGACGGTCAGGTCGGCCCAATCGTCGTTGTCAAAGCCCAGAATGCCCAGCTTGTGCGGCACAAGACTGTGCAGCGGCTTGAGCGCGGTGAACACATTGGGCAGCAGCCAGCAGTTGGGGACGAAGATCAGTGTGCGCGGGGTCAGATCGTGGGCGTTGACCGCGGCGAGAATGTCCTCGGTTGGGGTCTGGGTGTCGATGATGTGCACATGACAGGGGATGTTCTTTTGCGCCAGTGCATCCAGACAGCCCTGATAGCGTTCCTGACGGGAGGTCAGCACGTGCGGCGTAGCCGAGAACATAATGACCTGCTCGTAACCCTGATCGACACAGGACGAGATTGCGTCAAAGGTGGCCTGATAGTTGTTGGTGACGACCCAGAGGGGCAGACCCTCGGGGTTACTGTCGATGCAGACGACCGGGATACCGGCGCGCTTGAGTTTTTCGATGGATTCCTGCGGGTTGCCGTTGGGCTGTAAGATCAGACCGTCGACGTGCATGTCGATCATGCGGTCGATGTGCAGGCGTTCGGCATCCTCGTCGTAGTCGCTCGTGCCAATGAGGATTTGGTAGCCGCCGGTGCGGCAGACCTGGGCGATGCCCTTGACCAGACGATTGGAAAAATGGTGGGTGATATCGCCGATGAGCACACCGAGCAGACAGGAATGCTTGGCGGTCATCAGGCGTGCGGTGGTACTGGGACGGTAGTCGTATTTTTCAACGACCGCGGCGATGCGATTCCAAGTGCTTGCGGACATTTTTTCGCGTTTTCCGTTGAGAAAAAACGAAACGGTGGTCTTGGAGACCTGCGCTTCGTCCGCGACTTCCTGTATGGTCATTTTATGTTTAGATGACATAGAAATGCTCCTCTTCCCCATGGTTAAGTTCAGTATAACATATTCCGGACGGAAATACAAATTTTAGAGAGAAAATCGGTTGACAAGTTTAAAAAAGTTGTTATGATGAATATATAAACCGTTTTGCTAACACTGTTAAGGAGGTCTGCGATTATGAGACTGTATACCTATCGGGAACGCCCGGATGGAGATGACCGCATCGGCGTGGGTTTTGGCTCGGACAGCCTGTATGCCCTCGAGGATTTTGGCCTGACGTTTGCCGATATGAACGATCTGATCTGCAACATTACACCCGAGCAGATGGACAAGCTGCGCAAGGCACCCGAGGGTGCAAAGCCCATCGCGCTCGATAGCTTGGTGCGCCGTGCGCCCATTCCGTACCCTATGCAGGACGTTGTCTGCCTGGGCATCAACTACGACGCACATCACGAGGAAGCTGGACGCTTCAACCAGGAAGCTTTCGGTGACCGTCCCAAGGCGATTTACTTCTCCAAGCGCGTCAGCGAGGCCAACTGCGACGGCGGTAAGATTCCGCGTTACGAAGGTCTGGTGAACAGCCTGGACTACGAGGTCGAGCTGGGTGTGATTCTGGGTAAGGATGCCTTTCAGGTTCCGGCTGAGCATGCTCAGGACTACATTTTCGGTTATACCATCATCAATGACGTGTCGGCGCGTGACCTGCAGACCGGTCACAAGCAGTGGTACTTCGGCAAGTCGCTCGATGGCTTTACGCCCATGGGCCCGTGCATCGTGACCGCAGACGAGATCGCATATCCGCCGGTACTGGGCATTCGCTGCTCGGTCAACGGAGAGATGCGCCAGAACGGTTCGACCGGTGACTTCATCACGACGATTGCACAGGTGCTCGCCGAGCTGACGCGCGGCATGACGCTCAAGGCTGGTACGATCATTGCGACCGGTACCCCGGCTGGCGTCGGCATGGGCATGCAGCCGCCCTGCTTCTTAAAGTCGGGCGATGTTGTGACCTGCGAGATCGACGGCATTGGTACGCTGACCAACGTGGTAGACGATCACTAAGTCAATAGGGATAAAAAATCCTGTGAGCGGATTGCCGCCCACAGGATTTTTTTGCGCGCAGACAGGGGATTATGCTTTGAGAATGGTCAGCTGCTTGTGACCGTCCTTTTCGTGGATGACCACGCACTTTGCGTGGTAGGGCATGCCCTCGCAGGACAGCACTTTTTTGCCGCGGTAGATCTCCTTGCTGTACACCGCGACTGTGTAGCTCTCGGTCGGGGACAGGATGAACTTACGCGCCTGCGCAAAGTCGGGCGCGGTCGGCTCGGTCAGGTTCTGGAAGACCGGCGCGTCCTGTACCGTGATGCCGTCGCCGCACAGCGTGGAGATCAGGGTCGCGCTGTCGGTGAATGCGGTCTTGCTGTGCACGACCGTGTGCGGCTGCTGCTCGTTGTAGCGCAGCGAGCACGGCTCACTCGTGTACGACACCGTACCCGGACAGGTCAGGGTGAGTGCAGCGTGCGGGGTGGTGACCCGGTGGCACTCGCCTGCCGGGGATACGGTCACGGCAGGGTCAAAGTGCAAGCGGCTGTGTGCCTCGTGCGCACCGTCGCACTTGACCTCGTCCACGATCATCCAGATGGCCGGGTCGATGACGATAACCTTGCGCACCCAGACCTGCAAGGGGTCGTGTCCGAGCATAGCCCCCTCGAAATAGTGCAGGTTACCCGCGTGACGGACGTAGTTTTTGAGCGGCAGACCGAAATCGGCATAGCCCCAGCTGTCCGACGGCACACAGTATGCCTTGTCGTCGATCATTACGCCGTTGTGTGCGGCCATGCCCTTGAGCTGGACGCGCAGCGGGTGGTCTTCGCGGTAGGTGAAACGACCGCTGTCGATCAGTACCGGGTCGCCCTGATAGCAGGCCGATAGGTGCAGGTTGTCGCTGTGACCGTGACCGCTGCCCAGCGAACCGTTGGTGAACATGGTGAAGCTTGCGTCCTTGTCCCAGCTGCTGCGCAGGGTGTACATGCCGCTGTCCTCGCCGTCGTAGTGCAGGGACTGCGGTGCGGAGGCGGTCATAGCAGCGTAGCGCTGCGCGGCGGGTACGCCGAGGATATACAGGCTCTCGGGGTCGAGCTCGTCCAGACCGGCAAAGCGGAAGGTCGGATCGTCAAACAGCAGGGCGGCACGGCTGAGAACATCGCGTGCGCACACGCGGTCGCTGTCGCCAAAGGTTTCGATCTCGCCCGAGGGCATGAGCTGTCCGGCCAATGCCTTGGCCAGCGCGTACACCTGCTCCTTGACCGCAGACGGGCAGGGCTGGAGGTGCAGACCCATGTAGTGCACGGCCTTCATGCCGTAGTTGAGTACCTCGATATGGTACATGGTGGACTGCTCCCAGTGCATGCCGTCGGGATAGACCTGAATGGAGAATTGCAGGGTCATTTCATTGAGCGCCCACTGATAGAGCGGGTCGGTCTGGAAGTCCGCACGCAGGAAGGGCAGAACGGAAACGATAGCACAGGTCTGGATGCTGCCCCAGTTGCTGGTCTTATACTTGGGCAGGTAGTTTTCCTTGAGGTACTGCATTTGGGCAAGCATGCTGTCCGTGATGCAGGTCAGCTCGTCCTCGGTCAGCACGTGCAGCATGGACAGGTAGGGCAGCGCCTCCATCCAGTTCATCACGCGAATGCCGGTGTCCAGCGTGCGGGTGGACGGCTCGGACACGATGGTCGGATGGGCTGCAATCCAGTTTAAGATGTATTCCTTGGCCTTGTCTGCGTAGGCGATGTCGCCGGTCAGCAGCGAGGCGAGCAGCAGATGGTCGAGGTAGTCCATACGGTTGAGCATAAAGCACCATTCGGGGTCATCGTTCTGATGGTCGTTCCAGTCGATGACCGGCAGGGTGTAGGGCGTCAGGCAGCGCTCCATGTCCCAGGTCTTATTGAAGGTGAAGGTCTGGTGCATGAGCTCATCGGCGTGCGCGATGATTTCCTTTGCCGCGTCCGGACGGATGAAGCGTGCGGTCTGTGCGAGCTTTTTGTGCTCTGCGAGGAAGTTCAGGGACTGTTGTACGAAATTCATGGAATATCGCTCCTTCTGATAGGGGGTAAGCAAAAGGGAGTTGCGCTTTGGCAACTCCCTTGATTTTGTTTAGGCCAGAATGCCCAGTACGCTCAGCAGAACGCCGAGAACGACGGTGATCAGAACCAGCCAGTAGGTGGTAATGTGCTTTTTCTTAATTAAGTAGTACATCAGCATGGTGTACAGGATGGGGAGCAGAGCGGGAGCGATCTTGTCCAGCATGCCCTGGATATCCATGACCGACTGTTTGACGCCTTCCTGCACTTCACCGGCGGCGAAGGTCAGGCCAACCTTGATCTTAACGAAGGTTGCGGCCAGACCGGCGATAACGGTAACACCGATCATGCCGGCAGCGTCGGAGATTGCGCCCATCTTTTCGCTGAGCTTATCGATCATGCTGGTACCGAGCTTCTTACCGTAGCTGCCCATGATGAGCTTGATGCCGACGAGAACGAAGTTCATCGCGAACAGGAAGCCGAGGGGAGCGAAAGCCAGGCCATCCATTGCCATGGAAGCGAAGATGGTGGAGAACAGCGGAGCCAGGCAGAACTGGGAGAGCGAGTCACCGATACCGGCGAGCGGGCCCATCAGCGCCATCTTGATGCCGCGGATCTCGCTGTACTTCATGCCGCTCTCAGCCATCGCCAGATGGATGGAGGTGATGAAGGGCAGCAGGTTGGGGTTGGTGTTGTAGAACTCAGAGTTGTCCTTGAGTTCCTCGGCCAGACGCTCGGGGTCGTCGCCGTACAGCTTCTTGAAGGCCGGGAACATGGTCAGCGCGTAGCCCAGACCCTGATAGTTACTGTAGTTAAAACCGTTCTGCAGGAAATATGCACGCAGAGTGGTTTTGGTATAGTCCTTGTTTGTCAGCTTCTTCTCGGTATTGTTAGATCCAGTCATCGTGTTCTACCTCCTGCGCCTCGCCAGCCGATGCGGCTACAGCAGCGGGCTTGCTAGCTTCGTTATAGTGCTTGATTGCGAATACTGCGCCAACCAGTGCGATACCGATGATCGGCATGGAGAAATAAGCTGCGCAGATGTATCCCAGCAGAGCGAAGGGAATGAATTCCTTCTTGAGCATAACGCTCATGATCATGGCAAAGCCGATTGCGGGCAGCATACCGCCGGCAACGGTCAGGCCGTCGAGCAGCCACTGCGGGATCATTTCGACCAGCTTGCTCAGGGTGTCCATGCTGAACGCGCCGAGGAAGCCGAGTGCGAAGCCGGCAACGCCGAACAGGATGATGGTCATGTTGGCACTGCGGCGGAAGCCGTTGAAGTCATGCTTTTCCAGTGCATGTGCGGCACTTTCCGGAGCGCCGGCACGAACGGTGTAGATTGCGGTCTGCAGGAACTGGATCGCAACCGCGAAGGGGATGGAAATGGGGAGTGCACTCTCGGGAGTGACGGTGGACATGGTAATAGCCATCAGGGTGCCGATGATGCCAGGGCCGATCGGGTTCGGAGGCACGGTGCCGCCGGCGCCGACGCCGAAGCCCATGAATGCCAGCTCACCGATCGCACCGCACTGCAGCGCGGTCGGGATGTCGCCCAGGATGACGCCGACGCCAAAGCTCAGGACGATACATCTGTTGGTGTAGATGCCCCACAAGTTACCCATGTAACAGAACGCAGTCCACAGACCGATCAGCACGGCCTGCAAGATGGAAATCTCAACCATAGTGGTAAATCCTTTCTATCGATCGGACTTCGAAAGAAATCCTTTCATCTTTCTACTTTTTGTTTCTTCTTTGATCCTTAGAGGTAATCCTTGATGTTGACCTGTACCGCGCCATCGGTGCCGCTCGGAGTGGTCTGGGTGTCAAACTCGATGCCGTACTTCTCGACCATCTCGCGCAGAGCAGCCTTGTCCTCAGCGCCCAGGAAGATGGAGCGGGTGACCTTTTCCTTGCCCTCAGCATTGTGGATGTTGCCGATGTTGATCTTCTTGATCGGCACGTTGCCCTGAACCAGACGCAGTGCATCGGCGCAGTCCTTGACGATCAGGAAGATGGTCTGTGCGGGATTTGCCTTGTAGATGATGTCGATGACCTTCTGGACGGGATAGAAGCGGATGGCCAGATCCTTGGGCAGGACAGCCTTCATCAGCGACTGAGCCATCGGGTCCTGTGCCGCCTGATCGTTTGCCACGATGACGGTGTTCATGCCAAGGGACTTGATCCACATCTGGCCCTGACCGTGAATCAGGCGCTCGTCGATGCGCGTCATAACAATGTTGGGAGTGCTCATAGTAAATCCTCTCTTTCTAATGTTTCCTTCACACTATATCAGCTTGAAAAGCAAGCTTTATTTACCAGTAAGGATGCCAGTCCTTAATGCAGCGCATCAGCGCTTCCATGTAGAAGTAGTCGCCCCAGATGTTGCCCTCGTCAACACCCTTGCCCGAATGCCAGCTGTAAACGCCGTGATACAGGATGGGGGAACCGGGCTCACAGGTCTCGGAAGTGTAGCCCTTGATGAGTGCGCGCAGGATGTTGGCAGCAGCGCCGCGGTAGACTGCCTTGTCGGCAGCGTCCTCGGGCAGCTGACGATCCATCTCCATCATACCACAAACTGCAATCGCTGCGGCACTGGAATCGCGCGGCTGCTTGTCCGCGTCGGTAAAGATGAGATCCCAGTAGCACACGTGGTCTTCCGGCAGACGGTTGAGGAAGTAGTTGGTCATGCCGCGGTACAGATCGGCGTACTCGAGCTGGTGGGTGTAGCGCACGTTGAGCGGGATGCCGTAGATGCCCCACGCCTGACCGCGTGCCCACGCGCTGTCATCGTTGTAGCCCTGACGGGTTGCACCGTGATCGGGGCCGCCGGTCTCGGGATTCATATAGAAGGTATGGAATGCGCTTGCGTCGTCACGGATGACGTACTTGCAGCTGGTCTCGAAGTGCTTCTGCGCAATCTCAGCATAATGCGGGTCGCCAGTGATCTGGCTGACGCGATAGAGCAGGGGGATGTTCAGCATGCAGTCGATGATAAAGCGGTAATGCTCGGGACTGTTGAACGGGCCCCATGCCTGAAGGAACTGACCCTTTTCCTGCCAGCGGGTGAGCAGCTGGTCGGCGGCCAGGATGGCAGCGCGCTTTGCCTTTTCGCTTCCGGTCAGCTGGTAGCCGCTGACGCAGGAGAGCGAGTAGAGGAAGCCGAGGTCGTGGTGGTCGAGTTCGATCTTGTTCTCGACACGGTGCAGGAAGCTGTCCACATTGCGCTCAGCCAGCGCACGGAACTTTTCGTCGCCGGTGTACTCGTAGCACAGCCACAGCATGCCGGTCCAGAAACCATCGGTCCATTCGATGTTTTCAATAATCGGATACTTCAGTTCCTTGGTTGCCGACCACGGAAACTTATCCTGAAAGTAATCCATGTTTGCTTCTACCTGTTTCACACACGCTTCAAACGCGGCGATGGCTTCGTCTCTTGTAATCGGAGGGGTTTCAAGGAAGTCCTGGCGCAGGTCGATCGGTTCAATATTCACCTGTCGAATCATAATATAACACCTTTCTCCAAAGATCATAGGCTTCATGGCGGCGGGTGGAACCGCTCAGGAAGTAAACCGCTTTACTAGATGAACATAATTATAGCGGCTGATGGGGGCAAAGTCAATTGTTACTATTGCAAAAAACCGAGGGTGAAATTTTGTGCACTAGTTTGAAAACGGGGTTTAAAAGCGGAAAAATAAAAAAATTTTTAAAAAGATAGAAGTTTTTTATTGACAAAACCGGTTTACTACACTATACTCATGGTGAACCGATTTACTAGCAGCAAAAGAGCCAAACCAAAAGGCAAGCATATCAAAGAAAGAAGCGAGCGCTATGAATACGTTCATCTCAGAAATTTCCGGCATCGGCATGGTGCCGATCCTCAAGGCCGGCGAACCGGCGGACGCAGTTTCCCTCGCGTGTGTATTAAGGAAGCACGGCGTTGACGCCATGCTCCTGACTGGCGAAACCGCGTGCGACGCCATCCGGGAAATCCATAAGGAATATCCCGATTTCCTGGTCGGTGCAGGAAATATTACAGAAAAAGAACAGGTGAAACAAGTGGTACAAGCGGGCGCCAAATGGATTGCATGCGCGGGCATCCAGGAAAATTTGGTGCGCTGGTGCCGGGACAACGGGGTCGAGATCGTGCCGGGCGTGAGCACGGCCAGCGAGATCGAGACCGCGATCGCGTGCGGACTGACCTGCGTGCAGTTCTTCCCCGCACAGGCATCGGGCGGTACTGCAGCGCTGCGCGCCTTTGCCCAGGCGTATCCCCAGATGCGCTTTCTCGTATCGGGTGGAATTGACCGCGATAACCTGCATGAATTCCTCGGCGAGCCCAACGTGCTGGCCGCTGTGGGTGACTTCATCGTATCCGAGAGCAGCCTGAGCGACAAAAACTGGGAGCAGGCAGAGACCGAGATTGCATCTGCGGTCAAGCATCTGCTTGGTTTTGAGCTGATTCACTTGGGTGTCAACCAGGATTCCTGCGAAGAAGCAGTGCAGACCGCGCAGACCCTGTGCAATCTGTTCCATTTTACCTACTACAAAAAGCCCAAGTCTCATTTTGCCGGCCGTGGATTTGAGATTCTCAACCAGAACGGCCGCGGTAAAAACGGTCACATCGGCATTTACACCCCGTACCCGGAAAAGGCTATGCGCTATCTGGGCAAGCAGGGCGTGCGATTTGTCGAGGAGAGTATTACGCGCAATAAAAAGACAAAAGCCATCAACTTCGTCTATCTGGATTTGGAAATCGCCGGTTTCGGTGTACACCTGATCAATCCGGATGTCAAGATGAAGGTCTGATTTTAACAAGGCTGTTCACCCGATCATTTTGGAAAAAAGGAGAAAACGATTATGTTTGAAATGTCTAAGTTTTCGCTCGAAGGCAAGATCGCGCTGATCACCGGCGCATCGTACGGCATCGGCTTTGCAATCGCAACCGCATACGCAAAGGCGGGCGCTACGATTGTCTTTAATGATATCAACGAAGCTCTGGTCGAGAAGGGCATGGAAGCTTACAAGGCTGAGGGCATCGAGGCACACGGCTACGTATGCGACGTCACCAACGAGGACGCAGTAAACGAGCTGGTTGCAAAGGTTGAGAAGGAAGTCGGCACCATCGACATCCTGGTCAACAACGCTGGTATCATCAAGCGTATCCCCATGCTCGAGATGAGTGCGAAGGACTTCCGTCAGGTCATCGACATCGACCTCAACGGTCCCTTCATCGTCTCCAAGGCTGTTATCCCGGGCATGATCAAGAAGGGTCATGGTAAGATCATCAACATCTGCTCCATGATGTCCGAGCTCGGCCGTGAGACCGTCAGCGCATACGCAGCAGCAAAGGGCGGCCTGAAGATGCTGACCCGCAACATCTGCAGCGAGTTCGGTGAGCATAACATCCAGTGCAACGGCATTGGCCCCGGCTACATCGCAACTCCCCAGACCGCTCCGCTGCGTGAGATCCAGCCCGACGGTTCCCGCCATCCGTTTGACCAGTTCATTATCGCTAAGACTCCGGCTGCTCGCTGGGGCACTCCGGACGACCTGATGGGCCCGGCTGTCTTCCTCGCAAGCGACGCGAGCGACTTTGTCAACGGCCATGTTCTGTACGTTGACGGCGGTATCCTGGCTTACATTGGCAAGCAGCCGTAAGCAAAACGACAACAGAAAGGGAAATACAGTCATGAAGATTGCACTGATTAACGAGAATTCGCAGGCTGCGAAGAACGCGCAGATCTATGAGATCCTGAAGGAAGAGGCCGAGAAGGCTGGCCACACCGTAGACAACTACGGCATGTACGCAGCAGACGACGAGACCCAGCTGACCTACGTTAAGAACGGCCTGCTGGCAAGCATCCTGCTGTCGAGCGGCGCGGCTGACTTTGTTGTCACCGGCTGCGGCACCGGCCAAGGCGCAATGCTGGCTTGCAACTCCTTCCCGAACGTACTGTGCGGCCATGTTACGGGTCCGCTGGACGCATACCTGTTCGGTCAGGTAAACGACGGCAACTGCATCGCAATGCCGTTTGCACAGGGCTTCGGCTGGGGCGCAGAGATCAACCTGCGTGATACTTTCGCTAAGCTGTTCTCCGAGCCGTTCGGCGGCGGATACCCCAAGGAGCGCCGCGAGCCCGAGCAGAGAAATAAGAAGATCCTCGACGAGGTCAAGAAGGTTACCCATAAGCCCATCATGACCATCCTCAAGGAGATCGACCAGCAGTTCCTCAAGGAGATCATCTCCGGCGCACACTTCGCAGAGTACTTCTACCCGAACTGCAAGGACGAGGAGATCGCATCTTACCTCAAGTCTCTCTAAGTCATTTTTGCGTCAATCAACAAAAAAACCATCATAAAAACCACCCAAACCCGCTTTATCGGCACATCATCACCTGTGCGGAGAAGCACTTCTCACACCAAAAGGCACCCGGCTTTCCCCTTTGCCGGGTGTCTTTTTGTCTGCCTGTTTCGGCAAAAATGTCGAAACACGTCCGAGGTTTCCTCAACAAACTGTCTAAAATTTAACGAATTGGATTGGTTAAGTTCACAAAAAATTCAAAATTACAAAAAATCGATTGACAACGGCATACGAGTCAAGTATGCTAAGTACAGAAATTAAACATCGGCTTGTGACTGGTGATGCAGGCAAGACCAAACGACTGGATATGTGGCAATTTTATATCCGGATGTTTGGTCTTTTTTTATTTTTTCTGCACAAAATGCAGTGAGAAAGGAAGATGCACATGAAAAAGTTGGAGCACCAGATCGCCGATCCGATCGGCATTCATGCCCGACCTGCCGAGCGTTTGGCGCAGGCAGCAGGTGCTTTTCAGAGTAAAATCGTGATTGCAGCCCACGGGGACGAGACCGAAGCCATTTACCCGCTGAGTGTGCTGGGCATGAACATCCGGCACGGGGACACGGTCACGGTGACGATTGAAGGGTCGGATGAAGTGCAGGCCGCACAGGCCATCGCCGATGTGCTGAAGGAGTGCTTATGACAATACCTGGTCGTCCCGACGGACAGCCCTATCGCATCTGTCGGGTCATCGGCAATAACTACGTGCTGGCGCACGACGACGGGGGACGGGAGATCATCCTGCGGGGACTTGGCATCGGGTTTAAAAAACACCCGGGCGACCTGGTTCCGGCGCGCAATGTGGAGCGTATTTACGCCATGCGCAGCCCGGAACATTCCAGCCGTCTGAGCAAATTGTTGTCCGATGTCCCGCCCGAGTTTCTCGATGTCAGTACCGAGATCATCGAGACTGCGGAAAAGCAGCTGGGCCGTCGCCTGAGTGAAAACGTTTATATTACCCTGACCGATCATATCTGTTTTGCCGTCGAGCGCATGCGCAACGGCATCACCTATCCCAATCAGCTTTTGTGGGAGATCACCAATTTCTATCCCGCAGAGTACGCTTTGGGAGAGCAGGCGCTTGATATCATCGAGCGTCGACTGGGCTTCCGGCTGGCGCGGGACGAGGCGGGATTTATCGCCCTGCACCTGGTCAACGCCGAGATCGACGGCAGGATGTCCGATATGGTTCGGATCACCCAATTCATTCGCACGATCATAGAGATCGTCGAGTCCTATTATGATTGCAAGCTGGACGAGCAGTCGCTCGATTATGGACGGTTTATCACCCATCTGAAATTCCTCGGTCAGCGCATGACCCAAAACCGCTACACACCCGAGGATGACAATGAGTTCCAGTCCATGGTTGCACGACGCTACCGGAGTGATTACGAGTGTGCGTTGCAGATTCGGGAGCATCTTCAGGAGAGCTTCGACATCTGCCTGCCGCCCGAGGAGATCACCTTCCTGACCGTCCATCTGCACCGCCTTGGTTTATCCATGGGGTTTACAAAAAAGGAGGAGTAAGCAAATGAAAGACAAGATCTTTGGCGTATTGCAGCGTGTCGGACGCTCGTTCATGCTGCCCATCGCCATTCTGCCGGTTGCCGGCCTGTTTTTAGGTATCGGCGGATCGTTCACCAATGAGACCATGCTCGAAGCCTACGGGCTGATGGGCATTATGGGCCCGGGTACCTTCATCAATGCCATCTTGCAGGTACTCAATGCGGCAGGCTCGATCGTATTCAGCAACCTGCCCATTATCTTCGCCATGGGCGCGGCCATCGGTATGGCCAAGCAGGAGAAGGAAGTCGCAGCACTGTCGGCAGCGATTGCATTCTTCGTCATGCACGCGACCATCGGCGCGATGATTACCGACTTCGGCGCACCTGACCTGTCCGGTGCAACCGCAAGCGTTGTCGGCATCAACTCGCTGCAGATGGGCGTATTCGGCGGTATTCTGGTCGGCCTCGGCGTTGCCGCCCTGCACAATAAGTATTATAAGATTCAGCTGCCGCAGGTACTGTCCTTCTTCAGCGGCACCCGCTTTGTCCCGATTATCTCGGCTGCGGTTTACCTGGTTGTCGGTATCGCGATGTACTACATCTGGCCGGTCATCCAGACCGGTATCAACGCCCTGGGCGGCTTCGTTCTGGCATCGGGCTACGCAGGCACCTGGCTGTACGGCTTCATCGAGCGTGCGCTCATCCCGTTCGGCCTGCACCATGTATTCTATATCCCGTTCTGGCAGACCGCGCTCGGCGGCACGGCAATGGTCGGCGGTCAGCTGGTCGAGGGTGCACAGAACATCTTCTTTGCCGAGCTGGCAACCCCGGGCATCCAGCACTTCTCGGTTGAGGCAACCCGCTTCATGGCTGGTAAGTTCCCGCTCATGATCTTCGGCCTGCCCGGTGCAGCGCTGGCGCTCTACCGCTGCGCAAAGCCGGAAAACCGTAAGGTTGTCGGCGGCCTGCTGCTGTCGGCTGCACTGACCTCCATGCTGACCGGTATTACCGAGCCGCTGGAGTTTACCTTCCTGTTCGTCGCTCCCGCAATGTACGTTGTCCACTGTGTCTTCGCAGGCGCATCCTATATGATCATGCACATCCTGAACGTCGGCGTTGGCCTGACCTTCTCGGGCGGCCTGATCGACCTGACCCTGTTCGGTATCATGCAGGGCAACGAGAAGACCAGCTGGCTGTGGATTCCGGTTGTCGGTGTTGTCTACTTCGTCCTGTACTACTTCGTATTCTCGTTCATGATTAAGAAGTTCAATTATATGACCCCGGGCCGCGACGACAGCGAGATCAAGCTGTACACCCGTAAGGATGTCAACGCACGCAAGGAAGCCGAGGGTCAGAACGGCGGCGACGATGAACTGTCCCGTCAGATCATGCTGGGTTTGGGCGGCAAGGCTAACATCTCGGACGTTGACTGCTGCATCACCCGCCTGCGCTGCACCGTACACGACGCAGCCAAGGTCGATCAGCAGATGCTCAAGGATACCGGCGCATCGGGTGTCATCTGCAAGGGCACCGGCGTGCAGGTTGTCTACGGCCCGCGCGTATCGGTCATCAAGTCCGACCTCGAGGCTTATCTGGCATCGCCCGCAAGCAACCTCGCAGAGTCCGCTCCGGCAGCACCGGCGGCAGAGACCGCACAGACCGGCGCTGCAACCATCGTTGCATCCCCGCTGGCCGGCAACGTCATTCCGCTCGAGCAGATCGGAGACGGCGTATTCTCCGAGAAGATGGTCGGCGAGGGCTTCGCAGTGGAGCCGACCGACAATAAGGTCTACGCACCGGCAGACTGCACGGTCAGCACGGTATTCGGCACCAAGCATGCGGTCGGTTTGGTACTGGACGGCGGTGTTGAGCTGCTCATCCACATGGGCATCGACACCGTACAGCTGGGCGGCGCACCGTTTGAAATCGCCATCAAGGACGGCGACAAGCTCAAGAAGGGCGACCTGATCGGCTCGTTTGACGCACAGGCGATCATCGATGCAGGTTACCGCACGGTCACTCCGGTCATCGTCACCAATTCCGACTCTTACCAGTCCTTTGATCTTCTTAAGACCGGTGCGGTTGAGGCTGGTGAGGCAGTTCTGGAAGTCAAGTAACGCCCAAATCATAAGATTTCCCCAATCTTCATTTTTAGGGCCAGGGATGCACGCTGTGTGTCCCTGGCTCCTTGTCATTGTTGGGCAAAATAAAAGAGGACAGGCCTTTTTGGTCTGTCCTCTCTGTTTTTGGGTTAAAACGCGTCACAGGGGAAGCGGACTCCGGCGCACCGGCGTGCATCCTCGAGAATCTGTGCGGCTTCCAGACTGTACTCCATGAGCGTGTCGTGGTATGCCCAGTCCTGTTCGTTTAAGATGCGGGCGAAAGCCTGGAATTCGGGTACCATGCGGTAGGGCGGGTTGTCCTCCACGTGTACCTCGCGCTGTCCATCGTGGTAGTCGATCGTGTACCCGGTCATGCAGCTGACCGGCCCTTCGATGGACAGCACACCGCGCTCACCCTCGATGACCGAGGTTTGACGGGAAGCACAGTCCTTGGCGCCGACGCACACGGCCTGGAAGGTCGGATAGCGACACAGCGCAATGCCGCTTGTGTCAATGCCGCGGGCGATGTTGGCTGCGTACTGTACTGCGGCAGGCTTGCCGAACAGACCGACCAGCGCGTGAATGTTGTAGACGTTGATGTCCATGAGCGCACCGCCCGACTGTGCCGGGTCGAAGGCAGGCTGGACAATGCCTTGCAGGAAGGCATCATAGCGGGAAGAGTATTGACTGTAATTGAGGCTGACAATCTTGATGGGGCCGAGCTTGGCAAGGTCGCGCCGCATGGCCTGATAGGCGGGCAGGTGATAGAGGGTCATGGCCTCGAGCAGCATGACGCGGTTCTGTTTGGCCACGTCGATCAGCGTGCGCAGCTCGTCCACGTTGGAGGTCATGGGCTTTTCACAGATGACGTGTTTGCCGTGCTCGAGTGCCCGCCCCGCAAAAGAGAAGTGCAGATGATTGGGCAGGGCGACATAGATCACGTCGACCTCGCTTTGCAGCATCTCGTCGTAGTCGGTCACACACCGGCCAATGTGGTACTGCGCGGCCAGCCGCTCGGCGCGTTCCACGCTGCGCGGTGTGCTCAGAATGGACACGGCCTCAAAGTCCAGTTCGGCCAGATGGGGCAGAAATTCCTGTACAATTTTCCCGGTTCCCAGAATACCCAGGCGTAACATGATACATCACATCCAATTCTTGGTGTATAGCAAAAGTATAGCACATCGCCCGGCGTTTGTCAGGACGAAAAAAAGCCGCACGGCGGGTATGCCATGCGGCTGTGAAACACGGTTATCTGTGCATCGCGTCTGTTAAGTAATTTTCCAGCGTGTCCAGATCGCGCGGACAGGGCAGGTCAGGGGCTAACACACCCTTTTTGCACAGACGCTCGAACAGGGAGAGCACGGTGGGCGGGTGCAGATTGGTCTTGTGCAGCGCGTCGTGATCGGAGAATACCACGTCGGGCACACCGTGCAGCAGTACCTTGCCCTCGTGGAACAGGATGACCTCGTCCGCCCAAGCGTACGCGTAATCGACATCGTGGGTGGCCATGATGACCGTGATGCCGGCTTCGGTCATCTGCGCGACGATGCGGTTCACCATCTGGGTGTGCTTGGGATCGAGGGCGGCAGAGGGTTCGTCCAGAATGATGATCTCGGGATGCATGACCAGAATGTCCGCGATGGAGACCAGTTTTTTCTGTCCGCCGCTCAGCGCGTGGGTAGGTTTGTCGCGGAACGGCGTGATTTCCAGCGCACCGATGACCGCCTCGACCTCATCTCTGGCCTGCGGCTCGGATACCCCGAGGTTTAAGATGCCGAACGAGATTTCTTGGTAGACGCTGGCCGAAAAGAGCTGGTTGTCGGGGTCCTGAAAGACGATGCCGACCTTGCTGCGCAGCGCGAGCAGGCTTTTTTTATCGTAGGCGACCGGCTGGCCGTGGAAGTACAGCGTGCCGCGCTGGGGTTTGCAGATGCCGGTGCAGCACAGGGAAAAAGTAGACTTTCCGCTGCCGTTTGCGCCCATCAGGGCGATCTTCTGCCCACGGCAGATGTCGACGGACAGACCGGACAGCGCATAGGATGCGCCGTCGTCATAGGAAAAGAAGAGATCCTGTGCTTTTAAGATGACGTCAGTGTTCATATCAAATATTTACTCCAGATGGCCAGTGCGATGAGTGCGCTGTCAAACAGCACGATGGCCAGAATGACCGATTTTTTGGGCGGATGGGTTTGGGACAGCACGCGGATGGTGTCGTCATAACAGCGGGCTTCCATGGCGGTGTACAGCCGGTTGGAGCGGGTGACCGCGCGCAGCATGAGTGCCGAACCGAGCAGTCCGAAGGACTTCAGAGCGGTTTTGTAGTCCCGATTGCCCAGACGGCAGTGCTGAGAAGTCGTGATGGCCGAGGCCGTGTCCAAGAGCACGAAGATGAAGCGGTAGATGAGCAGCATGAGCTCGATGAGCAGCTTGGGACAGTGCAGACGGCGCAGGACTTCCAGAATGTCGGTGATGGGCGTGGTGAAGGACAGGAAATACAGACAGGACACCGCGGAGAGCGCGGTCAAAATCAGCTGCATGGCATAGAGCAGGGAGGACATGCTGGTGGTCAGATACCACCCGCCGAGCGGGATGGCAAAGAGATCCATGGGCGTGCGGCTGATATGAAAGAGGATGGCGGCGGTGCTCAGAAAGAGAAATGCCAGCGGGATGGTCAGAAATTTGAGGTAACGCAAAACAGGGACTCCTCCCTTTGCGACGGTCAGAGTCCCTGTAACGGCTAAGACGATTCCCGCCACTGCAATGGAACGACTCACCACGCAGATCAGCAGGGTGAGCACTGCAAAGGCGAATTTTTCTCCGGCATTCTCATATCTAAGCTTCGATTGATAACAAAGCTTATCTATGACGATCATGCGAATTTCCTTTCATAGGAGGGTTATTTTTGCTGTTTCATCCATTTTTTGCGCTCGACCAGACGACCCATCACGAAGGCAATCACGCCCACGCCGATGCCGGTCTGGATGCAGAAAAACAGGCTTTCGACCTCACCGGGCAGCTCGCGGCCGATGGCAGCTTCCAGAATGGGGGTTGCCCAGGGCTCGTAGGAGGAGTTGACCTGTTCGACAACCTGACTGCCTGCGTCGTCCGAGCCGCCGAACTCCGCGTCCTTGAGAACGAAGAGTGGAACCAGTGCGATCAGACAGATGGCCAGAATGATGGCGATGACACTCTTTTTCATATCACTCAGCCTCCCGTAAATATCCGATGGCGCGCAGTTCGGGCGCGGCGTACGATTCCAGACCCATGACGATCAGCACGGTGACCAGACCTTCGATGATGGCGAGGGGAAGCTGGGTCGGTGCAAAGACCAGCAGGAACTTGCCGAATGCGCCGAGGATGGTGGTGTCGGCGTGGTGCGCGAGCGCCAGCTGACCGGCGGTGATGCAGTAGGTGAACAGATCACCGAGGGCTGCGGCTAAAAAGACGCTGACCTTTTTGCTGACGTTGCACTTTTTGCACAGGGTGTACACGCCGAACGATACGAACGGGCCTGCAATGGCCATCGAGAAGGTGTTCGCGCCCAGCGTCGTCAGACCGCCGTGTGCGAGCAGCAGCGCCTGAAAGAGCAGGACGATCAAACCGAGGATGGAGACCGCGGTGGGGCCGAAGAGAATGGCGCCCAGACCGGTGCCGGTCATGTGCGAGCAGCTGCCCGAGACCGAGGGAATCTTCAGCGAAGAAATGACAAAGATGAATGCGCCGGACATGGCCAGCAGCGTGATGAGGTTTCTGCGCTCGCGCAGGGTTTTCTGAATGGACAGCAAACCGGCGATCAGGAAGGGGACACATAAGATGCCCCAGCCGATACAGTAAGCGGCGGGCAGATAGCCTTCCATGATGTGCATGGCCTGGCCGATCGGTGCGATGCCGACCGCGAGGGCAAGCGCAGCGGAAAGCGCAATCGCGCGTTTTTCTGTGCGGGTAAAGTGGGATTTGCTCATTTTTTTCTGTTCGCTCCTTTCTGGCTTGGACACGTACCGCGTACGGTACAAAAAAACCTGTCAGATCACTGACAGGCCATCAGGAGAACAAGAGGTTTCATTCGCGCAAGCGTGGTAGAATTGAGCGCTTGTGAGCCAACCTGTTCTTACACATGGCCATCGTTCGTAACCTGTGTAAATCGCATATACAAGGCAGGTCTTCTGACTTGGGCGTCACAGATGCATTTCGCCTTCCCAGTTTCCCAGTGACATGATAAAATGCAGCTCTTCCCTTACAGCGGCGGGACCGTGTGAGATTTTCACTCAGCTTTCCTATTCTCCTGCACATGCAGGCACCATTGTATATTCAATTCTACTTCAAAGTATATCCTGCCGGTCAGGGCTTGTCAATAAGTTGGCAAGGGATTGGGAGAGATAAAGTTGAGCGGAGAAAAAAGGGTTTATATAGACAAACCCCGTCCGGAAAAAGACCCGGACGGGGCAGGAGGAAAAAGTCAATATAGACTTGCGATGATGTCTACGCAGCGATCGATGCCGAGCGTGCCGCTGTTGAGCGTAATGTCGTAGTTTTGCGCGTGTCCCCACTTCATATCGGTATAGAACCGATGGTAGGCCGCACGACGCTTATCCTTGTCGCGCAGACGCTGTTCGGGTGAGGATTCGCGCTCGCCGTACACCTTGACGATGCGTTCAGCGCGGAATTTCATGTCGGCATGGATAAAGACTTTGAGACAGTCGGCGGTGTCGCGCAGGATGTAGTCGGCACAGCGGCCAACGATGACGCAGGGTTCTTTCTCGGCAAGATCGGTGATGATCTTGTACTGGATTTTCCACAGATAATCCTCGTTGGTGGGGCCGAAAGCGCGATTCCAGAGCGCGGAGGACAGACGACCGCCGGGCGCGTACTCACCGGCATCCTTGATGTAGTTTTCGTTGAAGCCGCTTTGGGCGGCAATCTGTCCAATGAGCTCGTTGTCGTAGCAGGGAATCCCCAGTTTTTCCGCGGTTTTTTTGCCGATTGTTCGGCCACCGCTGCCAAATTCACGGCTGATGGTGATGACTCGGTTTTTCATATCAAACACACTCCTTTTCCGGTTGCTTGCAGCAATCAAGCGGCCATTTTTTTGAGTTTTTTCATTTCATAGACGATCATAGCCAGTGCGAGGATGAAGGCCAGAGCATCGGCAGTCGGACCGGCCCAGAGCACACCGACAACACCCATCGCCTTGGGCAGCAGCAGGGCAACCGGGACGAGGAACACGATCTGTCGGGACAGCGTGACGACGGCCGACTTGATGGGCTTGCCGATTGCCTGCAAGTAGATGGCGGCGACGGTCTGGAAGCCGTTGAGCGGGCAGAGCATGAGGAAGATGCGGAAGCACTTGACCGCAAATTCGTTGTACAGACCTTCCTCAGAGCCGAAGATCGAGACCACGCTCATCGGTGCGAACTGGAAGATAAAGAAGGCGATGATGGCGATAATCTCGGCGGCAGCAATGGCGACTTCAAAGGCACGCTTGACGCGGTGGAAGTTTTTGCAGCCGTAGTTGAAGCCGATGACCGGCTGCGCACCGATTGCGATGCCGACCAGAATGGACAGCATGATCTGGTTGACCTTCATGACGATGCCCATGGCGGTCAGCGGAATCTCGGAGCCGTAAACCGAAGCCGCACCGTAGACGGCGAGCAGGTTGTTGAAGAGCGCCATCACGATGGTAATTGCAATCTGGGTGATGAAGCTGCTGACACCTAAGCTAAGGACACTTAGACAGACGCGCTTGTGCAGACGCAGCGCCGAGCGGTCGAAGTGGAAGGTCTTGAAGCGGGGGAGATAGAAGATAGAGACGAGAAAGGAGATAATCTGGCCCAGAATGGTCGCGATGGCCGCGCCGCGCACACCCATATCAAAGATAAAGATGAAGATGGGGTCAAAGACGGTGTTGATGATGGCACCGAGCAGCATGGAGACCATGGCGAATTTGGGACTGCCGTCCGCACGAATCATGGCGTTGAGCGCGGTTGAGATCATGGTGAAGGGCAGGCCGATGGCGATGACATAGCCGTACTCCAGCGCGGCCGGGCGCAGGACGTCGGTTGCACCGAACAGGGTCAGGATGGGGTTCATAAAGACGATGGTGATGACCAGCATGGCGATACCGGCAATGGTAATCATGACGGCTGCATTTCCCACACCCTTTTTGACGCTGTCCAGATCACCTTCGCCTAGTTTTAGGCTCAGATAAGCAGCACCGCCGTCACCGATGAGCACGGCAAGCGCGAGGGCAATGATGGTGATGGGGAAGACGACGTTTGTCGCACCGTTGCCCAGATATCCGACACCCCAGCCAATAAAAATCTGGTCGACGATGTTGTAGAGTGCGTTTACCACCAGCGAAATGACACAGGGGATGGCGAATTTGACGATCAGCCGACCCACCGGTTCGGTTGCAAACGCACTTTTGTCCTGATGCGAAGCGTGTTCCATTTGTAAAGACTCTCCTTTTCGTATGATTGCATATTAAGTAACTGGTTACGTATTTGTTCAAAAAAATCAGACTGCGAGCCCATGGAAAGCGCTTGGCCCACAGTCTGGGGTCAAAATATCGATAATCGGGTAATTTTACGAGGATTCCAGGTCGATATTGTTCAGAATCATGCCGATGGTCTGCATCAGCATCTCTTTCTGCTCCTCGGTGAAATTTGCACACAGCTCGGACAGGACCTCGGCATCGTGCGCGAGAATGACCTCGTGGATACCGGCCGATTGGTCGGTACAGGTGATTTTTTTGTATCGGCGGTCCTTGCTGCTGGGGACACAGCGGATAAATCCCTTGCTCTCCAATCGCTGCAGCAGTTTGGTCATGGCCGGGTGGGTCACGTGCTCAATGCGTTCCAGATCGATCTGGTGGATTTCGGTTTGTCCCGCGGCTTCCAGACGGCTGATCGAGCCCAATACGCGAAGCTGCACCGATGTCAAACCCATCGAGGAGGCTTTTTCATCCATTTTTTTGCGGAATGCCCGATTGATGATTGCAATTTTCAGGCCGAAAGGCATCATGCCCGACATCACTCCATTTCTCACAAATAGGTAACCTATTACCTAGTATAGGAGCTTTGATATGGTTTGTCAAGCGAGGGACGGTTTTAGGGACAGGGAAAGCACATGGGTTTTTGTGGAAATCTGAGTTAGCCATTGACAACTTTGTGGGTTGTGGGTATAATAATTTGCGAAACTGTCGCAAATTCGAGATGGGGTGAAATCTTGCCGCGATACAGTACCAGGCAGCGCGAGGCGCTGCTCGCCTTTTTGAATGCACACGGCCACGAGCTGCTGTCAGCCAGCCAGATCGCTGACGGCCTGCGCGCACAGCAGGTCAGCATCAGCGCGGTCTACCGCAATCTGGCCGACCTCGAGCGCGAGGGCAAGGTGCGCAAGCACACGCAGAACGGCTCGCGTACGACCCTGTACCAGTATGTCGTCGCCGATTGCTGCCGGGGACGGCTGCATCTGTGCTGCACTGTGTGCGGCCGGACCGTGCATCTGGAAGACCAGCTGGCGCAAAAGATGATGCGCCACTTTGAGGAGTATGCCGGCTTTACCATTATCCCGGCGGACACCGTGATTCGCGGTGTTTGCAGCCGGTGCAAGAAAGATTGAACGAACAGGAGGGGACAGCCATGAAAAAGTATAAGAGATTGTTTGCGGCACTGCTGGTTTTGGCAGTGGCCATTGTCATGCTGTCCTCGGCGGTTTACATTGCCGTGCAGGCAGATCATGACTGTACGGGTACGGATTGCCAGATCTGTTATCACATTGCAAGCTGTCAGCAGACGCTCAAGCAGGTGGCATTGACCGGAAGCGCAGCCGCGGCTGCCGCTGCCGTGACCTATGTCCTGTGCGGCGGACTGCTATGCGCGGAGAGGCTGTTTGCCTCGTGTACACTGGTCTCACTGAAGGTAAAACTATCCAATTAAATACGGGGGATGTGTCTAGGGGTAAAGTCTGCTCATTTTGGGTAGGCTTTTACGGCGCTGCCGTTACCCTGGTATTTTTATACCCATTTTTCCCGTTTTGCCATAATTTTGGAGGTTTTACTGGTATGAAAAAAATCATTGCTGCCGCCACGGCTCTGCTTGTCGCGGCGGGTATGTTCACTGGATGCGGCGCGAATGCCAAGCCGACCGCCCAGGATAACAAGCTCAAGATCGTTACGACCATTTTCCCCGAGTATGACTGGACACGCGAGATCCTGGGCGACCAGAGCGAGCGGGCGGAGGTCACCATGCTGCTCGACAACGGTGTCGATCTGCACAGCTACCAGCCCACAGCGGAAGATCTGATCAAGATCGCCGAGTGCGATCTGTTTATCTACGTCGGCGGCGAGTCGGACGGCTGGGTCGAGAGTGCGCTGGCGAGCACGTCCAACCCGGAGCGCAAGGTCATCAACCTCATTGACACGCTGGGCGACAGAGTAAAGCTTGAGGAAGTGGTCGAGGGCATGCAGGAGACCGAACATGACCATGACCACGAGGAAGGCGAAGAGCATGACCATGACGACGATCATGCGCACGATGCGGACGAGGAACACAGCGACGCGGATGACCATGATCACGACCATGAAGCCGAGACCGACGAACACGTTTGGCTGTCGCTGAGAAATGCGCAGGCTGTATGTCAGGCGATCGCCGAAAAGCTCGGAGAGATCGACCCCGAACACGAGCAGACCTATCTTGACAACGAGATGGCGTATATCGACAAGCTGGCTGCGCTGGATGCCAAGTATCAGGCAGCCGTGGACGCGGCGAATAAGAAGACGCTGGTCTTTGGCGACCGCTTTCCGTTCCGCTACCTGACCGAGGACTATGGACTGAACTATTATGCGGCCTTTGTGGGCTGTTCGGCAGAGACCGAGGCCAGCTTTGAGACCATCCGTTTTCTGGCGGAAAAGACCGATGCGCTGGGACTTGGCCACGTGCTGACCATTGAAAATCCCAACCATAAGATCGCCGAGACTGTTGTCGCCAACACGACCGGCAAAAACCAGCAGGTACTGTCGATGAATTCCATGCAGTCGGTCACGTCCAAGGATGTTGCCGAGGGCGCGACCTACCTGTCCATCATGGAACACAATCTGGAAGTGCTGACGCAGGCACTGCAGTAAGGAGAGAACCAAATGCCCCAGCTTACTTGTGAAAATCTGACCGTCGGGTATGACGGCAAAAAGGTGCGGGAGGATGTGTCGTTCGCGGTCGAGCGCGGCGACTATCTGTGCATCGTCGGTGAAAACGGCTCCGGCAAAACAACTCTTATGAAGACGATTCTCGGCTTGCAGTCTCCCATCAGCGGAAAGATTCTCATGGGTGAGGGGCTCAAACCGACCGAGATCGGTTATCTGCCTCAGCAGACCGAGGTGCAGAAGGATTTCCCGGCATCGGTGCGTGAGATCGTGCGCTCGGGCTGCCAGAGCCGGTGCGGCCTGCAGCCATTTTACACCCGAGCAGAAAAGCAGATGGCGCAGGAGGCAATGTGCAAAATGCGCATTGACGACCTGGCCGGACGCTGCTACCGTGAACTGTCCGGCGGTCAGCAGCAGCGCGTCCTGTTGGCACGCGCCCTGTGCGCCACGCAGAAAATGCTGCTGCTCGACGAGCCGGTATCCGGTCTGGACCCGGCAGCGACCGCCGAGATGTACCGCCTGATCGAACAGCTCAACCGCGAGGACGGCATCACCATTTTAATGATCTCGCACGATGTCGGCGCGGCGGTCAAGGCCGCAAGCCACGTCCTGCACATCGGAGAGACCACCTTTTTCGGTACCAAGGCGCAGTATCTGCACCACATCGCACAGGAGGGAGGAGAGGACACCCATGTATGAGCTCGTGCAAAAACTCGGCCAGTACTGGCAGTATCCCTTTGTCCGTTACGCCCTGATTGCCGGTGTACTCATCGCGCTGTGTTCCTCGCTGCTCGGTGTGATTCTGGTGCTCAAGCGCTTTTCCTACATCGGAGATGGCCTGTCACACATCGCGTTTGGCGCGATGGCGGTCGCGGCCGTGATGAACCTGACCAATAACATGCCGCTCGTGCTGCTCGTGACCATTTTGTGCGCGGTGTTGCTGCTGCGCGGCGGACAGAACGCCAAAATCAAGGGCGATGCAGCGCTGGCCATGATCTCGGTCGGCTCGCTGGCCATCGGCTACCTGATTATGAACCTGTTTTCTACTTCGGCCAATATTTCGGGTGATGTATGCAGCACGCTGTTCGGCTCGACCTCGATTTTGACCCTGTCGGCGTACGATGTTTGGGCGTGTGTCATCCTGTCTATCGTCGTTGTCGTCGCTTTCATCGTGCTGTACCACAAGATCTTCGCCGTGACCTTCGACGAGACCTTCGCCAAGGCGACCGGTATGAAGGTGGAAGCGTACAACCTGTTTCTCGCCGTGCTGACCGCGGTCATCATCGTGCTGGCCATGAATCTGGTGGGCTCGCTGCTGATCTCCGCGCTGGTCATCTTCCCGGCGGTGTCGGCAATGCGTGTTTTTCGCAGCTTCAAGGCGGTCATGCTGTGCGCGGCGGTTATCTCGGTCATCTGCGCGGTGCTGGGGATTTTGACGTCCATCCTCGCAGGTACACCGGTCGGCTCGACCATCGTTGCGGTCAATATCGTCATGCTGATCGTCTTTGCCGTGTTGGGCAAGGTTTCGGGAGGTGCACGCGCATGAGAAAGGTGATCTATGTCCTTGCGCTGTGCCTGATGACCGTTTGGCTGAGCGGCTGCGCGGGCGGACAGCAGCCGCCCAAGACCGCAGGGTCGGTGCAGGCGATTTTGGATGCAGCCGAGAAGGACACGACTTCAGCCACTGCGAGCAAACCGGAGACCACGACAGACGCACCGGCATCGGACGCGCCTGCGCCGTCGTCTAACACGGATACGACGGGCGATGTGCTGCCGCAGACCCAGCCCAAGCCCGAAAACATCGGCAAGACCGTCGACCTGACCACCATGAGCAGTACCATGGTCTACGCCGAGGTGTTCAGTATGACACGTTTTCCCGAAGACTATCTGGGCAAGACCATCACGATGCGCGGACAGTTCACCGTGTACGGCAACACCAAGAGCGGAACGCCGTATTTTGCGGTCGTCATTGCCGACGCGACGGCGTGCTGCTCGCAGGGCATCGAGTTTGTCCTTGCCGGGGAACACACCTACCCGGACGATTACCCCAAGGAGGGCGACGAGATCACCGTTACCGGACAGTATCAGTCGTACGAAGAGAGCGGCGGCGTGTATTATCACCTCGCGGATGCCGAGATCGTATCCGAATAAAAATAGTGCAATCGAAAAGCCGAGCCCGTCACAGGACTCGGCTTTTGTGTCGGTGGCCTTATGCGGCTGTGAGCAGCCTGCGCAATTTTGCCGCAACTTGCCGCAAAATACCGCATTGAAAAGTTTGCCTGCATGATGTAAGATAAGAATAGCTTGTTTGCGGCACCGAGATGCATTCAATCTGGAAGGATGGCATTTCGAAAGCTGTTTGCACCGGATATGGGAGGACATACCAGCAATGCTTTATAATGAACGTGCGGAGCTGATTTTACAGCAGATTCAGCTGCAATCGACCGTAAAAGTCAATGAGCTCAGCCAGCTGCTTCAGGTATCAGTGGACACGGTGCGCCGTGATTTGAAGTTGATGGAGCAAAATGGACTGATTAAATGTGTGCGAGGCGGAGCGTGTTTGCCCGAATCGCTGGCCTCGATCTCCAATTTTACCGGCAGAGAGGTCATCCATAGCGATCTCAAGCGCGAAGCGGCACGCAAAGCCCTTGCGTATATCGAGCCGGAGAGCGTGGTTGCGCTCAATTCGGGTACGACCAACACCATTTTGGCGCAGGAAATGGCGTCCATGAATGAAAAATTCACGGTTGTGACCAACAATCACGCAGCGGTCAATATCTTGATGCAGAATCCAAACATCCGCTTGATCGCGGTGGGCGGAATGATCGACGCGCAGGAACAGTCGACCTACGGAACGGTCTGCGAGCAGGAATTTGCGCAGTATTACCCGGATATCGCCTTTTTGTCCATCAATGCAATCAACTATAAGAATGGGTATACCGATTTCCGCCTCAATGAAATCGGCATCATCCAGACGCTTGCCCGGGTGGCAAAACAGACCATTGCGGTCATGGACTCGAGCAAACTGGGAAAGTGTTCCAAAAGAAAGGCACTCGAACCCGATCAGGTAGATATTTTAATCATGGACGATCAGGTTCCGCAGAAGACACGCGAAAAATATGCCCAGAAAGGCATCATCATTCAATAATATTGTCATGTGAAGTGAGCAGTGCAAACCGGAAATTACCCGGTCTGCACTGCTTTTTTTCATGCGTTTTACAAACTCTTTTCGCAGCAGCAAAATGCCGTTTTTTGCGGCAAACTGGAGCGGCAACTGGAGAATTTCCCAAAAACCGAACGGTGGGACGGGGCATGCATGAGCAGTTTGGTCAGATAAAGCGAAGAAATGTATAGATGATCTGGTGCGGAGAATGGCGGAAAGCGATGGAAAATCCGGTATTTGACGGGGAAAAGACGGCGAGCCTGGGTGAGCACTTCTTTTAGGTTTTACATATTGTTTGCTGGAGGCTGCTTGTTTGTGCGGCGGTACGATGGGTATAATCAGCTTGTAAACAGCAAATACAAGCAGTAAACAGCAAAATGACGCAAAACAAGAAATTAGGAGTGTTACATGGATATGGGTAAGACGATTCAGATGGTCGTGTTTGACTGGGCAGGAACGACGGTGGATTACGGTTCCAGTGCACCGGCAGAGGTTTTCAATCGCGTGTTCCGCGCAGGCGGGATGTGCTTTAGCAAGGAGGAGATCAACCGCCCGATGGGCATGGAGAAGAAGGCGCACATTCGCGAGATGCTTTCCTCCAAGACCGGCACCGAGCAGTGGGAGAAGATTCACGGCCGTGCATGGACGGATGCCGATGTCGAGCATCTGTACCAGACCTTTGAAGGGGAGCTGTTCCAGGTCGTGACCGCGTACAGCACGCCCATTCCGGGTGTGGTAGAGACCGTGATGACGCTGCGTGAGCAGGGCATCAAGATCGGTTCGACCACCGGCTACACTTCGCAGATGATGGAACAGGTCATCCCGCGTGCGGCAGAGCTTGGCTATCAGGCCGACTGTGTGGTCACGCCCGACGTGACCGGCGCAAGCCGTCCGACCCCGTTTATGCTGTTCGAGTGCATGCGCCGCTTGAACGTGTACCCGCCGCAGGCTGTAGTTAAGGTAGGCGACACCGTGGTTGACATTCTGGAGGGCAAGAACGCAGGCACTTGGACGGTCGGTATTCTGACCGGTTCCAATCTGCTCGGACTGACCCAGCAGGAGTATGAGGACATGGCAGCGGACGAGCTGGAGCGCCGCAAGCAGCAGGCAGCCGAGCGTTACCGCGAAGCGGGTGCAGACTTTGTCATCGACTCCATCTGTGAGCTTCCCGCGGTGATTGCAGAGATCAACCACCGTATGGAGGAGGCACAGGCATGAACCAGTACTATAATCCGGTTCGCACCATCCAGGGCGTGGGCTGTGTCGAGGAGATCGGAGCGCTGCTGCGGTCGCAGGTACCGGAGGGCGCGCAGATTCTGCTGCTGGCCTGGAATGAATCGATATTTGAGCTGCCGGCATTTGCCGCACTGAACGATACATACAGCGTACATAAGGTATGTTTCAATGAATCTAACCCGACGGTCGAGCAGCTGTTTGACCTGTTCTGCCAGACCCGGGACTGCATCCCCGCATTTGTGATTGCGGTCGGCGGCGGCAGTATTATGGATGTCGGCAAGGCACTGTGCTGCCTGTACGGCAAGGAGATTGCCGACACCGACGCGCTGCGCCGCATCATTTCCAATAAGGAATACGGCAAACCGGCAGCGCGGTGGATTGGCGTACCGACTACGGCGGGCACGGGCAGCGAGACGACCTGCTGGGCGACCATCTGGGACCCGACCAAGGATTGCAAGCGCTCGATTGAGAGCCGGGACAATTACGCCTGGGCCGCGCTGGTCGATCCCGACCTCGCAGCGGGCATGCCGATCGGTCTTGCGGTCTCGTCCGCACTCGATGCCATGGCACACGCCGTCGAGAGCTACTGGGCGCGTGCGACCAACTGCGTATCGCGTGCGCTGGCATTGCAGGCCGTGCGCACCATCATGGGCGCGATGGATGACCTGCTAGACGGTAAGCCACAGGCACATGACGCGATGGCACAGGGCAGCATGCTGGCCGGTCTGGCATTCAGCAACACCAAGACGACTGCTTGCCACTCGATTTCCTATCCGCTGACCATGCACTATCACATTCCGCACGGTGCGGCAGTCAGCCTGCTGCTGGCGCCCATGCTCGCGGTCAATGCAGCAAAGATCACTAACCTGTCCGCTCTGCTCGATGCCTTGCAGGTGCGCAGCGCAGACGAACTCGAGAACCGCATCCGCGGCTATCTGGCGCGTGCCGGTCTGCCGGTTTCGCTGGAAGCCTGGGGTGTGCGCTGGGAAGACCTGCACCATCTGGCTGCACTCGGCCTGACACCCGGCCGCGCAGATAACAACCCGGTCGACATCAACCCGAAGATGATTGAAACCATTTTGGAGAAGGTATATCCGACCTACGAGATGAGCAAAGGAGCATAACCATGAATTACAGAAAGATGATGAGCCTGCTGGCAGCTTCCGCCCTGACCCTTTCCGCCCTGACCGGCTGCGGCGCAGCCAATGCAGACAGTTCCGAGACCGCACAGGCATCGGCTGGCGGCGAGGACGGCGTGTTCACGATCGCTTACGCACCCAACGAGTCCACCGCTGAGAGTGCGGACGCACGCAACGGTCTGGCAGAGGACCTCAGCGCGGTGCTGGGCTGTGAAGTCGAGGAGATTCAGGCGAGCGACTACAATGCCATCATTGAGGCGCTGCGCACGGGCAGTGCAGACATGGCGTATATGGGCTCGCAGGCGCTGGCACTGGGCGTCGAGCGCACCGATCTGGAACCGATCGTCATGAAGGCCGAGGACGGTGACCCGGAGAAGGCCATTTATCACTCTGTACTGATTGCAAGCAGCTCGAACGATGAAATCAACTCCATTGAGGACATCAAGGGCAAGACCATGGCCTTTGTCGATCCCGATTCCACCTCGGGCAATCTGGTACCCACCGCGGAGATCATCAAGGCATTCCCGGACGACAATCTCAATTCGGACATGCTGCACACCAACGGTGACTTCTTCGAGGCGGTCAGCTTCTCGGGCTCGCATCAGGCTGGCTTGCAGGCAGTCATCAAGGGTGACGTAGATGTTGTCCCGATCTCCGATCAGATTCTGGCATCTGAGATTGCAAACGGTAATGCAGCCGAGGACGATGTCAAGATCATTTACGAGTCGGGTGCGATTCCGGCCGAGGCTATAGTTGTAGCCGAGCACGTCGACGAGGCGACCCGCCAGACGCTGACCGACTTCCTGACCAGCTACGACAACGAGCAGTATTTCACCGATGTCATCAAGGTGCCGGGCGCACGCTTTGTCGAGTGTGATATGAGCGACTACGAGGACATCATTGAGCTCAACAAGATCATCAACGAATTTTAATTAAGGATATGGGGCGCAGGAGGCAGAACATGGAACCCATTTTGAAGTTTGAACAGGTATCAAAGCACTATCCCAACGGTGTGCATGCCCTCAAAAATGTATCGTTCGAGGTGCACGAGGGAGAATTTATCTCGGTCATCGGGCCGTCCGGCTCGGGAAAATCCACGCTCCTGCGTGCCATCAACCGTCTGATTCCGATCAGCGCCGGAACCGTCAGCCTGGAGGGCGAGGCGGTTTCCGGTCAGCACGGTCGGGGTCTGCGCAGACTGCGCCGCAAGGTAGGCATGATCTTCCAGAATTATAATCTGGTATACAGCCTGTCGGTACTGCAAAATGTACTGCACGGACGACTGGGCTATATGAGCGGACTTAAGGGCATTTTCGGCATGTACAGCGAGCAGGATAAGCGCGAAGCGCTCGATCTGCTGACCGAGCTGGACATGGATCAGTTCAGTTATAACCGCGCGTCCGACCTGTCGGGCGGTCAGAAGCAGCGCGTCGGCATTGCCCGCGCCATCATGCAGAATCCGCGCCTGCTGCTGTGCGACGAGCCCATCGCATCGCTGGACCCGTCGAGTGCAAAGACCATCATGGACTTGCTGCGCGACCTGTCGCAGCGGCGCAATATCGCCTGCATTGTCAACCTGCATCAGCTGGACGTGGCGATGAAGTATTCGACCCGCATCATCGGCCTGTGCAAGGGTGAGATTGTCTTTGACGGCTCTCCGGCAGCGCTGGACGAGGCGACGATTGAAAAGATTTACGGCACATCGCGCGAGAACCTGATGATTGGAGGGAAGCTGGATGACGCGAAAAATACCGCTGATTGCGCGTGATCTCAAAAAACTGTACACCGGTTTCCTGATTCTGTGTGTTGTGCTGTTTGCGGTCTGCACGGTGCTGACCGACTTTAGCCCCATGACGCTGTTTGCCAACAGCGACGCGTTCTGGGAGTTCATCACCGAGGACTTTCTGCCTCCGGCGCTGCCTAAGGCCAGCCGTATTCCGGGTGTCTTTGAGAGTGTGCTGGTGACGCTGGCGCTTGCCATGTCGGCGACCACGGTTGCAGCCATTCTGGCGTTTGTGGTTTCGCTGTTCGGCAGCGAAAAAGTCTCGCCGTTCCCGCGCTTTGCCAAGATCGTCCGCGGATTTGCCACCTTCCTGCGCAACATTCCCGCACTGGTCTGGGCGTTTATCCTGTTTTCCTCGCTGGGTATCGGCACCGGTGTCGGCTTTGTCGCCCTGTGCATCACAAGCTTTGCGTTTATGGTGCGTGCCTTTGTCGAGACCATGGAGGACGTGTCCCAGGACTGCGTCGAGAGCTTGCAGGCAGTCGGCGCGAGCTTCCCGCAGCGCGTCGCGCAGGCGATTCTGCCGTCCTGCCTAAGTGGATTTCTGTCCTGGTTCCTGTACTGCGTGGAGGTCAATATCCGTGCATCCACCATTGTCGGCATGGTTGGCGGCGGTGGCGTCGGCCTGACCCTGTTTTCCTACATCAAGAGCTTTCAGTATGACATTGCGCTGAGTATCATTCTGCTTATCGCCGTGATGGTCATTGCAGTCGATCGTGTGACCAGTAAGCTCCGAAAGGAGATTTTGAAATGAGTGAAAACCATAACGAGTGCATTTCGTTTCCGGCATCCAGACAGGGACGGCACAAGATTCCGGTCAAATGCCGTCAGCGCAACCGCTTTATTCCGGCATTCCTGATCGGTGTTGCGGTGCTCTCGGTGCTCAGCCTGATCTATCTGGGTATCGATTGGCCCAAGCTGTTCTCGCGTGTGCCCGATATCGGTGTGGTCTTCTGGCAGCTGGCGCATCTGGACGTGAGCCGTATGGATTTGGTGCTGTCCTCTCTGGTGGAGACCATTTCCATTGCCGTGCTGTCCCTGCTGTACAGTCTGCTGCTCGGTATTGGGTTCGGCATGTTGGCTGCGCGCAATGTCTTCCATGTTCCCATGCTGTCCACACTGACCCAGTCCTTTTTCACCTTCCTGCGTGCCGTTCCTACACCCGTATGGGTACTGCTCATGCTGGTATGTCTGGGCATGGGCCCGGAAGCCGGCGTTGCCGGTCTGTGTGTCCATACCACGGCATTTTTCACCAAATCCTTTGCCCAGAGCTTTGAGAGCATCCCGGATGAGACCATCGAAGCGCTGGAAGCCACCGGAACCGGTCGCCTGAGCATCTTTTTCAATGCCGTGCTTCCGGCATCGCTGTCCCAGATTGTAGCCTGGGCGGGCATGCGTCTGGAGACCAACTTTTCCGAGTGTGCCATTTTGGGCATGGTCGGCGCAGGCGGCATCGGCTATGTCATTTCCAACAGCCTGCAAGGGTATGACTACGGCACGGCAGGCATTGCAATTCTGCTGGTATTCCTGGTTGCGTACAGCATCGAGCGGGTGTTTGTACGAATCAAGAAGAAATTTTACTAAGCGTTCCCCGTTCTATCTTTACGATAGATCTCTTCTCTCTGCATGGGGCTGACCTTCGGGTCAGCCTCTTTTTTATTGTGTCCATATCATAGGAGGGGAGTGCTTCAAAATTTTTATTCTGATTTTTTGACAACAGGTTGCAAAGAAGTACCGGCAAGAAACCAACATATTTCCAGCATAAGCGCAAAAGTTTTTCGAACACAGGCGTTTGCCGTGCCTGTCTGGCAAAATGTATCTTTTACCGTCGTTTTGGTCAAGAAAAAATTGTGAAAATTGTCGCAAATGAAAATTGACAGATGGGGAACAGAGTGCTATAATCTAGATACTGGTTCTGAATTAAGAATGTTGTTCGAAATTCAGAACAAACAAGAGACGGACGTGAGAGCGGAATTGACGATTGCCCGTGTGTGCGATTTCGCGTGAAAATGCCCGTGTGTGTAACATTGCAAATGTTTTATATAAGGATGAAATTATTTAATTGATACAGGAGATGAGAGATCCTATGAAGAAAAAGTATGCCGTAATGGACGGTAACACGGCTGCCGCCCATGTGGCCTATGCCTTCACTGAGGTCGCGGCGATTTACCCGATCACGCCGTCCTCGCCGATGGCAGAAAAGGTGGATGAGTGGTCTGCGAAGGGCAAGAAGAACCTGTTTGGTTCGACCGTAGACGTCATCCAGATGCAGTCTGAGGCTGGCGCAGCAGGTACCTGCCACGGTTCTCTGCAGGCAGGCGCACTGACGACGACCTTTACCTCGTCTCAGGGTCTGATGCTGATGATCCCGGCGATGTACGCAATGGGCGGCCAGTTCCTGCCCAACGTCATGCACATCGCATCGCGCGTTGTCACCTCGAACCATCACTCCATCTTCGGCGATCATACCGACTTTATGACCTGCCGTATGACCGGCTATGCAATGCTGATGTCGTCCTCGCCCCAAGAGGCAATGGACCTCGGCGCAGTTGCGCATCTGTCGGCCATCCATGAAAAGTACGCATTCATGCACTGCTTCGACGGCTTCCGCACCTCGCACGAGATGCAGCGCATCGAGACCCTCGACTATGAGGATCTGCGCGGCCTGGTCGATTACGATGCCCTCAAGGCATTCCGTGCACAGGCACTGAACCCCGAGCACCCGACCAACCGCGGCAACAACGTAAACCCGGACATCTATTTCCAGTGTAAGGAAGGCGCAAACGTCAAGAGCGCAACCGTTCCGGAGACCGTTCAGCACTACATGGACGAGATCAACAAGCTGACCGGCCGTGATTACAAGCTGTTCAACTACTACGGCGCATCGGACGCAGAGGAAGTCATCGTTGTCATGTGCTCGGCTTCCGAGGCACTCAAGGAAACCGTTAACTACCTCAACCAGAACGGCCGCAAGGTTGGTATGGTGCAGATTCACCTGTACCGTCCGTTCTCGGTCAAGCACTTCTCGGATGCCATCCCGGCAACCTGTAAGAAGATCGCTGTTCTCGACCGCTCCAAGGAAGTTGGCTCGGTTGGTGAGCCGGTATACCTCGACGTATGCACCGCACTCAATCAGGCTGGCAGAACCGACATCCAGATCGTCGGCGGCCGTTACGGCCTGTCCTCCAAGGACACCACCCCGGGCCAGCTGGTTGCAGTTTATGACAACCTCGCACAGGATAAGCCCAAGAACAACTTCACCATCGGTATCAACGACGACGTAACTCATACCTCGCTCGACTACACCGAGGTTGAGATGGCTCATCCGGGCCAGGTATCGTGCAAGCTGTGGGGTCTGGGCGGCGACGGTACGGTTGGCGCAAACAAGAACGCCATTACTACCATCGGCCTGACTGCAAACAAGTACGCACAGGCATACTTCTCTTACGACTCCATGAAGTCGGGCGGTCTGACCCAGTCGCACCTGCGTTTTGGCGACGAGCCCATCCAGTCCACCTATCTGG
>NZ_NFKK01000010.1:0-102392 GCF_002160355.1 Butyricicoccus pullicaecorum | reverse complement strand
GCAGACGCGCTAGCTTCAGGTGCTAGTGCTCGCAAGGGCGTGTGGGTTCAAGTCCCACCATCTGCACCAAAAATCCCGAATGCGACAGCGTTCGGGATTTTTACTTATTCCTTATTCGTTTTTCACTCTTCATTATCTCTTCTGTCTTCACGGGATTTTTGGAGGGAATAGGTAATAGTGAAGATGGAAGAAGTATAGTATACCGATTGTGCGGTGCTTCAAGATCAAAGACTGTTATAAAGGGACACCAAATGGTGTCTTTTTATTATAGCCTTAAGCCTTTCTTGACTTTTGAATCAGAGGGTATACGATAAAAGTAAATACATCGTTCATGCTTTTGTGATTTGGGTAGGATAGGAGGCGTTAACATGAAACGAACGCTTGGTATTGCGATTCTGAGTGCACTGATTCTCGCTGGAACAGCAACAGCAGCAACTGAAATTCAGCAGCAAGACGCGGTATTTCTGAACGAGCTTGGACTGTTTCAAGGTACCGAGCAGGGTTACGAACTCGACCGCACGATGACCCGTACTGAAGGTGCAGTCATGCTCGTCCGTCTGCTCGGCGGCGAGGCAGAAGCCAAGGTAAGCACGTATCAGACACCGTTTGCTGATGTTCCAGATTGGGCGCAGCCCTACGTCGGCTGGCTGTACGAAAACAAGCTGACGAACGGAACATCTAAAACTACATATAGCCCCAACGAGCCCATGTGCTTTGAGCAATACGCATGGTTTACCGGACGCGCTGCGGGCTTTACCGACAATGATGTCGCAGCGGGCAAAACGCCCTTATCCGCTGAGGTGTACCGGCGTGAGTATGGCAACGATATCACACGTGGGCAGGCAGTCGCGTTATCCATGGACACGCTATACGCACAGATGAATGGTGATACCAAAACATTGGCTGACCATCTGATCGCGCAAGAAGTATTCACACAAGCGGACTGGAATCGGGTGAAAGCGGACTTTGAACACGCGAAGGGGATCGTTCAGACACCGGGCGCGGTGAGCACATCGGCGTTGCCGCCCTGTCAGTTCCAGACAGTGGACGGTGTGCGATATGCGATTGCCTGCGCGCCGGACGGCGCGGTGATTTCGCCTGCGCCGGTGGCCGATGTACCGGACTGGACGTTTCACGGCGGACGTACCGTGTATCGCAGCACAGACGGCGCACTTTGGACGCGTATTTTCCAATTACCGGATAATACACCTGTGCGGATCGGAGATGTCCTTGCTTTTGATGGCACAAGCCTGACGTTCACGGTGTTGGCAGACCCTGGCAGCACAAAATACATGAACTATGTCTTACAGATTGAGGCGACACCAGAACGTGCAACGCTGGTTGATTTGCCGGGCGTAACTTGGAAAAAAGAGCAATCGATGCGTGCGATTCAAGCCTGGCTGGATGAAAACTGGCCATAAAGTGAGAGGGGAGCGGTCAAACGCTCCCTTCTTTTTATAGGATAGGGTTGACAAATGGCCCGAGCACGCATATACTAAATACATCAAAACTTTTTGATGTGAGGTGATTGTGTGGAAGCATATCAGGAGCAGGCCAAAGTGTTTAAAGCTTTGTGCGATCCCAAGCGCCTTTCCATTCTCGAACAGCTGCGCAGCGGAGAAAAGTGCGCTTGTGTGTTACAAGAGCCGCTCGCGCTGACGCAGTCGGGTTTATCCTATCACATGAAGATTTTGTGTGATTCCGGGCTGGTGGACAGCCGACAGGAAGGGAAGTGGACGCATTATCGACTGAGTGCACAGGGGCAGGAACGTGCAGTACAGCTGCTGCTCGCACTCACGACACCGAATGCGGACAGTGCACCGAGCTGTTCGGCATGCGGCAAGTAAACGCCATCGACAGGATGGCGTTTCTTACGGCACAAAACATCAAAAATTTTTGATATGAGATAGATACCGGAAAGTGAGGTTTTTCTATGGTCGTATGGCAATTCATTCAAGACCAGATTTTAGGAATGAAGTGGCTGAATGCACTGATCGGCAAGGGAGTATCTGCTGTCGGGCTGGATATCACTGGTCGTGTGGGCGGCAGTATACAATTTTTCCTATATGACGTCATTAAGATCACTGTTTTACTCTGTGTGTTGATTTTCGTCATCTCGTATATCCAGAGTTACTTCCCGCCCGAGCGCAGCAAACGCATTTTGGGACGGTTTCATGGATTGGGTGCAAATGTCGTGTCCGCGCTGCTCGGCACAGTCACGCCGTTCTGTTCGTGTTCATCCATTCCATTGTTCATCGGTTTTACGAGTGCTGGTCTGCCGGTTGGTGTCACGTTTTCCTTTCTGATTTCGTCACCGATGGTCGATTTGGGTAGTCTGGTACTGCTGATGAGCATTTTCGGCGTGAAAGTTGCCGTCCTGTATGTGATTGTAGGACTGGTGATTGCGGTAATAGGCGGTGCAATCATTGAGCGGCTGCGCATGGAGCGATATGTTGAGCAATTCATTCTTTCCGCAAGCAGCGTGGACTTGGAATCACCCGATTTGACCCGTCGTGAGCGTGTGATTTACGCGAAAGAGCAGATGCAGGGCACCTTCCGCAAGGTATTTCCGTACATTCTGATTGGCGTAGGCATCGGTGCGGTGATTCACAACTGGATTCCGGAAAGCTGGATTGAGACCGTTCTGGGCAGCGGCAATCCGCTGGGTGTTGTGCTGGCAACGCTGGTCGGTGTGCCTATGTACGCGGATATTTTTGGAACCATTCCGGTTGCTGAGGCACTTCTGACCAAGGGGGCACAGTTGGGTACGGTGTTGTCGTTTATGATGGCAGTCACGACCCTGTCTCTGCCCTCGCTCATTTTGCTGCGCAAGGCAGTCAAACCCAAGCTGCTCGGCTTGTTTATCGGTATTTGTGTGGTCGGAATTGTTTTGGTTGGATATCTGTTCAACGGATTACAAATCTTTTTGGTATAAATGGAGGTATTGACGATGGGACTGTTTGGAAAGAAGAAAAAAGAGCAGACTTGCAGCTGTGGTGGAGCTTGCACGGCTTTGAACGCTGAAAATGCAGACGCAGCGGTCAAGGTGCTGGGATCGGGCTGCGCCAAGTGCAACGAGTTGGAGCAGGCGACGCGTGAGGCGCTTGCCGAGCTGGGCATGGACACGACGATTGCGCACGTCACCGACTTTGCACAGATCGCGGCATACGGCGTGATGACCACGCCGGCACTGGTGGTGGACGGCAAGGTGGTGTCGCACGGTAAGGTGCTCAGTAAGGATCAGGTCAAGGCGCTCATTGAGCAGGCGAGAGGTGCAAAATGAATCAAAAGCCCAAGGTAGCATTCGTTTGTGTCCATAATTCCTGCCGCAGCCAGATGGCGGAAGCACTTGGAAAGTTGCTCGCAAGTGATGTGTTTGACAGTTTTTCTGCCGGCACCGAGACCAAACCACAGATCAACCAAGATGCGGTGCGGTTGATGAAAGAGCGGTACGGCGTGGACATGGAGCAGACCCAGTACAGCAAGCTGCTGTCCGACATTCCGCCGGTCGATGTGGTCATCACGATGGGATGCAACGTACAGTGCCCGAATCTGCCCTGCAAACATCGGGAGGACTGGGGACTGGATGACCCGACCGGACAGCCGGACGAAGTATTTTTGAATGTCATGGAACGTATTCATGAAAAAGTGAGCATGCTCAGAGATCGTTTGGCGCAGCCTGACGGTGTGCTGTGAGCATAAAAAGACGGCTCGATCGTTTGGATCGAGCCGTTTGCATTTTTGGGGGATTATACCAGCTTGTTGACCAGTTCCTTGAATCGGTCACCGCGCTCCATGAAGTTCTTGAAGCAGTCAAACGATGCGCTTGCCGGACTCATGATGACTACATCACCCGGCTGTGCAACTGCGTTTGCAGTGCGTACCGCAGCGGCCAGATCGGGAACATCGATGATTTCGGGCTTTTGTGCGCAGTCGGCTTGCTCAACGCAGGCGCGAATCTTGGGTGCAGTTGCACCAGTGAGCAGCAAGGTCTTGACGTGCTCACAGATGGGCTTACCCAGCACATCGTACGGAATGTGCTTGTCGTAACCGCCTGCGATCAGGATCAGCTTCTGGTCGAAGGAATTGAGGCCTGCAATGGTGCGGGTGGGGCTGGACGCGATAGAATCGTTATAATATTTGACGCCTTCGAACTCGCGTACAAACTCAATGCGGTGCTCAACGCCGCCGAAGGTCTTGGCAACATCGACAATGTCACTGTCCTTGCACAGACCCTGCACAATAGCAGCCGCCATCATCACGTTGGAAACATTATGCGCACCCGGAATGCGGATATCAGCCGCCTCCATCAGCATGCGATCCTGACCGTTCTCGGCAATGTAGATCACGCCGTCGCGCAGGTAAACGCCGTTTTCCGGCTTTACAATCTTGCTGCACGTCATAACATTGTGACCGGTGCCGATGTCCAGTACGCGCGTCACGCGATCATCGCTGTTGAGTACCAGACGATCACCCGGCTTCTGGTGGGTGAAAATGCTGGTCTTGGCATCCACGTACTCGTCAAAATCCTTGTGATAATCCAGATGATTGGGGGTCAAGTTGGTGATGGCCGCGATAGACGGACTAAACTGCATGCCCATCAGCTGGAAGGAGGACAACTCGACGATAGCCAGATCGTCTGGCTGCATAGTGCGCACCTCGGGCAGTAGAGGCTTGCCGATGTTGCCGCCCAGATGGCAGGTGCGACCGGCGTGCTTCAGAAATTCGTAAGTCAAAGTGGTCGTAGTGGTCTTGCCGTCCGAACCGGTGATGCCGATGATCTTGCACGGGCAGACCTGGAAAAACAGCTCCATCTCGCTCGTTATGATGCCACCGCGTGCGCGGACAGCCTCGAGCGACGGATGACCCGGATGTAAACCGGGGGTACGGAAGACAATGTCTTCGGTCAGTTCGTCCAGATAGTGCTCGCCCAAAATGGTCTGTGCACCCAGCGCGGTCAGCTTGTCATACTGCTCACCCAGCGCCTCAGCGGTCTTTTTATCGTGTACGGTCACCGTGATGCCTGCTTCGCGCAGCAGCGATACGAGCGGCATATTGCTCACACCTGCGCCGATGACCGCGACTTGCTTGTCTCGAATGCTTTCTAAATATTGATCCAGTGTCATGATCCAATACCTCTCCCTTTGGTCTTCGTTTATTTTACTCCCTCCAGCTGGATATTTCAAGTTTTTGGGCAGGATTTCAACATTTATAATTGACGAATGAGGCACTTTTAGCGTATAATAAAAATCGCGAGTAATCCTGACGGTCGCGTACCGGCTCGACTGGTATGAGGAAAGTCCGGGCTGCATAGGGTAAGGATAGCAGATAACGTCTGCCGAAGGCAACTTCAGGAATAGTGCAACAGAGATATACCGCCAGAGCTTGTGCTTTGGTAAGGGTGGAAAGGCGAGGTAAGAGCTCACCACGCCCCATGGTAACATGGGGGGTCTGTAAACTCTATCCGCAGCAACATCGACAGGAGCTATGACTGACCCGGTCGCTCCGACTGATGGCTTGAGGCGTGCGGCGACGTGCGTCCCAGATAGATGATCGTCCACGACAGAACCCGGCTTACGGATTGCTCGTACCATGAAAAAAGAGACACCGCTTGGTGTCTCTTTTCTTTTACATTTCCTGCATGAGCTGACCCAGCAGTGCCTTGCAGCCGGACAGAACATCGGTGAAGGTCTGGTCAAAGTTGCCTGTGTACCACGGATCGGCGACCTCGCGAGACACACCGGTGTAATCCATCAGCATGCGGATTTTATCGTCGGGATCACCGCCGCAGATGCGGCGCATGTTACGGATGTTGGCAGAGTCCATGCCGATCAAAAGATCGAATCGATTATAGTCCTGACGGTTCATCTGTCTGGCGGCGTGACCAGCACTGCCGATGTTGTGTTCAGCCAGCTTGCGGCGCGCAGGGGGATAGACCGGATTGCCGATCTCTTCAGTGCTGGTCGCAGCGGATGCAACCTGAATTTGATCGCCCAGACCGGCCTTTTTCACCAGATCACGCATGACAAACTCGGCCATCGGACTGCGGCAGATATTGCCGTGGCACACAAAAAGTATCTTCATTTCTTTATCCTCCTGTTTTGGACGCAACGCTGTGTTTGCTGTCAGTATAGCATAGTTTATGCCTTGGACGCAAACCTGCTTGACGTGCATGTGAAAAAGCATATCATATATATAAAGGAGGTGAGACGATGAACTGTCCGTTTTGTCTGCAGGAGATGGAGGACGGTGTTCTTCAGAGCACGCACGGCATGTATTGGCTGAAAGAACCGGTGCGTTTTCCGATAAAGCCGTCAAGCAAGAAGGAAGCGCAGTCGGTGTTTACTATGGAGACTGCGCGGGATTTTCCGTTCATTCGCGGGCATCGATGTCCGAATTGTCACGCCATTGTGATCGATTCTGAGTGAATAAATCGGGGCAAAACAAAAAGACACCGCTGAGTGTCCTTCTCATAACAATCTTTGATCTTGCAGCGCCGCGCGAGCAGCATATGATACTGCTTCACTCTTCGCTATTACCTATTCCATCCAAAAATCCCGGGAGAGCAGAAGAGATGAGTGAAAAGTAAAGAGTGAATAAGGAAGAAGTAAAAATCCCGAACGCGGTTGCATTCGGGATTTTTGGTGCAGATGGTGGGACTTGAACCCACACGCCCTTGCGAGCACTAGCACCTGAAGCTAGCGCGTCTGCCATTCCGCCACATCTGCGAATCTAAACTTGGAAAGAAATGTGGTGCGAGTGACGGGACTTGAACCCGTACGCCTTATGAGCACACGCCCCTCAAACGTGCCTGTCTACCAGTTCCAGCACACTCGCATTTCTTCACATTTTGTTCTGCTCATCAGCAGCTATTATATTATAGTATACTTGGAAGGTGATGTCAATAAAAAGGAAAAATAAAAAATAGATAAAACAAACGAGATAAAATAATAGTTTATTGTATAAAAAGACGGAAGAATGCAGTTGACTTTTATTCTAAAAGAATGTATACTAACATTGTAAACAAAAGAAAGAGGTGCTTGAGGATGCGTATCACGCACGAGGCAGACTATGCAATCCGTGTTGCTTTTTGTCTGGCAGAATGCGGCGGTAAGCTCGGCGCAAAGGAGATCTCTGAACGGACCGGCGTTACCCTTCGGTTTGCACTCAAGATTCTGCGAAAGCTGATCCAAGCTGAGATGGTTCGATCTTATAAAGGTGCCAATGGCGGCTATGAGCTGGCAAAGGAACCTGCTGAAATCAGCATGGGTGCAATCATAGAATGTATTGATGGCCCGATCACGATCAATCATTGCTTGTGCAATGAGTTTGAGTGTACCAGAGTGCAGTCCAAGAGTATCTGCAATTTCCGTAAGGTCTTTGGATCGGTCAATACCATGATCCGAGACGAGCTTTACCGTGTTACATTAGACCAATTTTTACATTAAAAACATTTAGGAGGAAATTATTATGAAGTTCGTATGTTCCGTATGCGGTTATGTTCACGAAGGCGACGCAGCACCGGCTGAGTGCCCGATCTGCCATGCTCCGGCTGACAAGTTTGTTGCTCAGACCGGCGAGATGACCTGGGCTGCTGAGCACGTTGTAGGCGTTGCAGCAGACGTTCCGGAAGACATCAAGAAGGACCTGCGTGCTAACTTCGAGGGCGAGTGCACTGAGGTTGGTATGTACCTGGCAATGGCTCGCGTAGCACATCGCGAGGGTTACCCGGAGATCGGCCTGTACTGGGAGAAGGCTGCATTCGAAGAGGCTGAGCACGCTGCAAAGTTTGCAGAGCTGCTGGGCGAGGTTGTTACCGCTTCCACCAAGAAGAACCTGGAGATGCGCGTAGAGGCTGAGAACGGTGCTACCATGGGTAAGACCGATCTGGCAAAGCGTGCAAAGGCTCTGAACCTGGATGCAATCCATGACACCGTTCATGAGATGGCTCGCGACGAGGCTCGTCACGGCAAGGCATTCAAGGGCCTGCTGGAGCGTTACTTCGGCTAATTTATCCGAATTTCCGAGAGGGAATCACGAAAGTGATTCCCTCTTTTTTTGTCGTTTGAAAGCAACAGAGCGGCAAGGGAACAGAATAAGTAAATATAGTATTTTTTTTGTGATATCAAGTCAGGAAATAAGGCGATATAGCAAGATTTTTGAACGATGTCATGAAGTCGGGAACCATATACATTGCCAAAAGTGCACTAAATTAGTCTAATAAATTACAGAAAATGAGAGAGAAATACTGCGCACAATAAACACATGATTTTGGATACCACTTTAGTAGAATTTGTAACTTAGCAACAAACGGAAGAAAAATATTTTATAAATTTTGTGCAAAACGATTAACAAAATTTGAGAAAGCGGGTAATATACCAACAACCCAAACAGACTGAAGCCGTTCAGTCAAAATTTCACCCGATTGAAAGGGTGAGAAACAAATGAGATTTACAGCAAGAAGACTGATCGCAAGCCTGAGTGTTCTGGGATTGTTGGCTGCGCAATCAACTGCGTTTGCCGTTGATGAGCAGAAGAAAGTCGAATTCTTTGAAGGCAAGGAGTTTGCCGGCGCAAGCGAGAGCGCGAAGGACGACACGACCATTGACCTGACCAAGTCCAAGGTAAGTGCAGATGGCCTGTCTTCGATCAAGGTTCCTTATGGCTATATCGTAAAGCTGACCGAGAAGAGCGGACATGAGTCCATTCTGCTGTCCGAAGGTAATTACAATGATCTTGGCAAGTTTGGCTGGGACAATTACGCAGCAACGGCTGAGGTGAAGCATTATTCGGCACTGGAATACGAGCTGCAGGCCGCACGTGTTCAGAAGGTCAAGGAAGTCGTCTCTGCGCGAGAAAAGGAGCTGAACACAGCGCTGCGCGGTGATGCGATTGCGCAGAAGACCGACGTTGGCGTGGACAATCTGCGTGTCGAGCCGGTCGATGGCAATCACGAGGAGAAAACCGAGCTGATTTTCACTGGCAACACCCGTCTGACCAACACAACAGGCCAGAAGCAGACGCTGACCAGCCAGGCATTTGACTTTGCCGAGAGCAACACGATTTCGGCGACCACCACCAACTCGATCGGCACTTCGGTTTCGGCTTCTGCAACCTTCAACATCCCGATTGTCGGCAGCCTGAATACGACCATTTCCACCCAGTATAATTTCTCCAAGGCAGATACAAAGAGTGAGAGCAAGACCGTGACGTACAAGATTCCGTCTCAGTCCATTACGCTTGAGCCCGGTCAGACCGTTGAAGTGCGTGCACGTCTGGAGAAGGTAAAGACCGCAGGTAAGGTTCGACTGATCGGTGACATCAACGGCACGGAAAGCGGCTATGTAAATCTGCAGAAGCTTGTAGGCGATATTGGACTGGTTCCGACGCCCGATCACAAGCTGACCAACGGCTTGGTTTACAAGTGGAAGAGCTTTGAGAAGAAGCCGTATGAGTTGTCTTTCAGCAACCAGCACGTTGAAGGTGAGGGTACGTATCAGGCAGAGTACGGTTCCAACCTGTACATCGATGTTGTGGATGTAAGCACCAACAAGGTTCAGACCGTTCAGGCAAACGCAACCGAGATGCAGGGTGACCGCTCCGCAAACGGCAGCAGCAAGGATGCTGTTGAACTGACTGCAAACGCAGGCACTTTCGACATGACCAAGTAATCACCTGTGATCGTACCGATACAGTGTGCCGCTTGGCAAATGGAAATTCCGTAAATTTAAGACTGTATATTCGGTCGGATACGAAAAAATGGCCGCTGTAGTGTCGAGAGACACAGCAGCGGCCTTTCTGCGCGTTCAGAGCGTATTTTCTTTGCTGCAAGGACAGGCAATGCGGGGTAAAGTGCTGTCACAGCACACAAAATCGGTGTCAATGTAGTGTGCGAAGCATTGTACTTGAATATTGCGCGGACAGCACAGACCACAAGTGTGATCGTTCAAGGCATCGGGCAGGATGAATTTGATGCACTGTACCGTGATATCCTGACAGGCCGGGTTTTGATGGGCAGGGACAACAAAGGTCTTGAGTCCGCGCGGTTCCTGCTTGCCGCAGACGGTTTCGGAGAGCGCAACAGCCAGTGCAACCCGTTTGCCGGGGCAGACATCGCGCAGGGTCACGCTCAGCTGAACGATCGAGCCCTGTGAGGACAGGGAAAGTGCACCGGCGTCAATTACAACAGCGTCCGAACAGCTGGAAATCGTGAAGTCAATGGGCGTAGGGCAGGGCTCGGGAGCGAATGTGGTGTCGCAGGTGACGGTCACGACCGGGTCGGGGAACTGTACGACGTTTTGCTGCGCGTCCTGATAGTGAATGGACTGATTGACCGCCTTGGTGCCCGAAGTCCCAGCGGTATGCTGGATGAAAAACTGCAAAACGGCATCTTCAGATGCACGCACACCCAGTTCGGGGATGGTCCACTGGATGGTGTGTGCATCGATCATGTGCGCGCTGCCCTGATCGGGGGGGAGCAGGCTGGAGATGGTGAAATCGGGGTGAATGACCTCATCGATTACGATATCGGTTGCACCGGGTTTGCTGATGTCGGCGGCGAGGTCGGCAAAGAACTGTTCCAGCTCACTGTCGTCCGGCGTGATCAGAACATAGGATGCAGGCGGTGTGCTGGCCCAGGTTTCCAGTGCGGTGACGTCCAGACCGCCCGAACCGTCCAGACCGATGCAATAAATGGTGATGCCATCATCTTTTGCGGCCATCGCGATGGGCGTCGGGTTGGGGCCGGCTGTGGTGTTGCCGTCGGTGAATAGGACAATCACTTTGCGATTGGGCGAAGCTGCATCAAAGAGCTGGACGGCTTTGGTAAATGCATCCGCGTGATTGGTGGAGCCGCCAGCGCTCAGACTGTTCACGGCTGCGTCCAGTGCAGCAACCGAGGTAATCAGCTGCGTGTTTGCCGTCGCAGATGCGGCGAAGCTGACAATACCGATGCGGCTGCCCGAACCAATTGTACCGTCATTCGCGCCGCCAGTTGATTGCGAGATAACTTCGATGAACTTTTTTGCACCGGATTTCATGCTTTGCAGGGGCTGTCCGGTCATGCTGCCCGAGCGATCGAGTACCAGCACGATATCGGTGGGGCTGGTCAGAATATTGGGTTCCGCGGTCAGCGCCAGTGTGACCAGCAGCGTGCCGGTGCAGTCGATCTGGTCGGTGTTGATGGTTTTATTTGCGAATGTAACGCCCATGCGTGTCTCCTCCTTGTGTTCGATATAGTCATCTTATGTGAGAAGAGACAGCAAGGTCACAAAAAAGTGAGAGACGACCTGTAAAAGGTCGTCTCTCAAGAAACATGATAGGAAAAAGGTAGAAAGAGAAGATAGCGTAATTAGCGATGCTTGCGATTGTCTCGCTGCTGGCCGCCGCGCAGAACGCTGTGACCATACTGCTGCATCTGTAAATCAACTAAACCGTCAAAAAATTCACGAAATTTCATTATAATAAAGCTCCTTTTTACAATAGAAGAGGGTGATTACTTGTGGGACTTGCCTGCCGTGCGGCGGGACATGGGGGACTGATGTCCGATGGTCAAGCTGCTCAGATACAGCTCGTTGGACGCGGTCAGACCTTGGAAAAACTCTTTGATACGCATTGTCTTTGCGCCTCCTTGTTCTTTGATGATCCCATTATACAAAGGAATTGCTCAGAAGTCCACCATTATACTTGTTGATTTTATCCAATAGAATGTAGTATTATTTGTGCAGAACTTACAATACAAAATCAAAAAGTTCCAACATATCACCAAGATGCGCGTTTTATGCCTCATAACCGATGAAAAAATAGCAGGTGTCTGAGAGAAAAATAGAAACAAATATTATGCAAATTGCGCAGAGAAAGGAAAGATGTGAAAACGGCTGCATCTGTGAACTTGCACCGGACAGACCTGCGTGCTATAATGGCCGCAGAATCTGGAGGGAGGAAGACGAGATATGGAAACCGAAAAGGAACGTATGCTGCGCGGGGAATTGTACAACGCAGAAGATCCTGCATTGGCACAGGAGCGCGTAAGAGCCAAGGAAATTTGCTGGCAGATCAATCACCTGCCAATTTCCGAGGAAGCGCAGCGCAACCAGCTGCTTGTTCAGCTGCTGGGCAGCACCGATGGTGCATTTACCATTCTGCCCGATTTCTGGTGTGATTACGGCAGTAATATTCATATCGGCAAAAACTTTTTTGCCAATCATGGTCTGGTCGTGCTGGACGGTGCACCGGTAACCATTGGAGATAACGTGTTCATTGCACCCAATGTCGGCCTATACACGGCCGGTCATCCGCTCGATGTCAGGCAGCGCAACCGCTATTTAGAGTATGCAAAGCCCATCACGATCGGGAACAATGTCTGGATTGGCGGCGGCGTGCAGGTCATGCCTGGCGTGACGATTGGCGATTGTTCGGTGATCGCAGGCGGCAGCGTCGTGGTCAAGGACGTGCCCGCGGGCGTTGTCGTCGGCGGCAATCCGGCGCGGGTGATTCGCGAACTGACTGAAGAGGAAATGAGTGAATAGTGAATAGTGAAGAGTGAATAGTGAATAGTGAATAGTGAAGAGTGAATAGTGAAGAGTGAATAGTGAATAGGTAAGAAGTGAAAAACGACAACACCTATTCCTTATTCACTCTTACTTCTTCCTTAAACGAAAAAAACCGCCTGTGAAGGCGGTTTTTTAATTTAGTTTTTAGGACGCAGAACGCGCAGTGCGTTTTGCAGGCACAGGACGGTTGCCAGAGTGTCCAGCAGAACGGCCAGCCACAGCCAAGCCACACCGGCAAAGCCAAGCAGCAGAATGATGAGCTTGACCACCAGTGCCAGAATGATATTCTGACGTGCGGCACGCAGGGACAGGTAAGACAGGTCGAATGCGTGGCAGATGGCCTGCGGATCAGAGGTCAGGAAGACCAGATCAGCTGCCTGCAGGGCAGAGGGAGCGCTCGGACCCATGACAGCCGTGACCGCTGCGGCAGACGAAGCGCTGTCGCTGACGTACAGTGCTGCACCGTGTGCGCGTTCGGTCTCTTCGAGAACGGTGTCGCGCTGGTCGGGAGAGATGCCTGCCTGTACTTCCTGAATGTCGAGCTGTGCGGCGAGCGCTTCTGCCTGTTCGGAAGAGGAGGCAGTCATCAGCACGGTCGTCAAACCGAGTGCGCGCAGACGCTTCATAGTCGTCTTGATGCCGGGCTTTACAGCTTCGGTGATGTGCAGGACACCGGCAAAGCGACCGCCTGCGGCGACCAGCACATCGGTGCCCGACTCAGCGGGGGTGTAGCCAGACAGATCGACGTGTGCAGTCTCAAGCAGCGAACGATGACCGCACAGAACGGTCACGCCAGAGATCATGGCGACGATGCCCTGACCGGGGATTTCCTGTACGCGGCTGGGCGGAACGACCTGCATATTGCGTTCCTGTGCTGCCATGCGGATGCAGCGCGCGAATGCATGGTCGGCGTTCAGCTCACAGCTTGCCGCCATAGACAGCAGCGCCGATTCGTTCATGCCCGGAGCAGGAACGACGGCCTGTACTTCCAGCTTGCCACGGCTGAGGGTGCTGTACTGTTCGAGTACGATGGTGCGGATGTCCTTGAGGGACTCGAGTACCGAACCGCCGCGGAACAGAATGCCGTGCTCAGCGCCAGCGCCAATGCCCGAGAACAGGGCGAGCGGAACGCTGAGGATGAGTGCACCCGGATAGGAAACGACCAGGAAGGTCAGGCCGGTATGTACCCAGCGCGCCCATTCGCCGGTGATAAACGAGGGAATGAGGGCGGTCAGGACGGCGAGCAGAACAATGATTGGGGTGTAGATGCGGGAGAAGCGCAGGAAACGGCGTTCCATCTGGGACGAGTCGGCAGCAGCGGTTTCCACAGCTTCCAGAATGCGGGTGACCAGTGCGTCAGGCAGGGCGTGCGTGACTTCGAGCTGGAGTGCGCCCGTGCCGTTGATGCAGCCGGATACGATCGCGGTGTTGGGTGCGACTGCCATCGGGGCAGCGTTGCCCGTGATGGGGGAGGTGTCCAGACGGCTCTGACCGGCGCGGACGATGCCGTCCAGCGGGATGCGGTCGCCCGGACGAATGAGCAGCAGATCGCCGACCTGCGCTTCAGCAGCCGGAATGGTGTGAACGACACCCTGATTGTCGATGCGGTGAACGACTTCCGGGCGCATATCAACGGCAGACAGGATGTGGCGGCGATGCTTTGCGACCGTGCGCTGCTCGAACCACATACCCAGACGGTAGATCAGCATGACCAGAGCGGCTTCGACATAAGCGCCCATGGCGATGACGCCCAGCGTCGCGAGCGACAGCAGTACGTTGGCGTCAAACACACGGCCATTTTTGATTGTGCCCAGCGCGGACAACAGGATATCTCCGCCCAGAATGACATAGGACAGGCAGAGAATAAACATGGGAATCAGCGGAATCTGCGGCAGGAAGAACTGCGCGAGTGCACCCAGAATCAGAAAGGCGACACCGGCAATCAGACCGCGCATCTGGCCGGGTTTGTGGAATTCCTGGCGGTTGCGCGGCGCGTGCGACAGCGGTACCAGCTCGACGCTGGGATCGATCGACATGCAGATGCGTCGAATCTGATCGAGACGTGCGTCCGGGTCATCGGCGAGGAAGCGCAGCTGCTGGGTAGCATAAACGACAACAGCGTCGGAAATACCGGTCAGCTTGCGCAGCTTTTCCTCGATGCATGCGGCAGTGTGCGCGCTGCTCAGATTTTTGAGCAGATAGACGCGGTAATTGTCCTCGTCTGTACGCTTGCGGGGCGGTTCCACCTTGGGACTGTCGCCCACCGGGATGGCCTCGGGCTGTTCGGGAACTTGCAGCGGCTCTGCCGGAGGTGTCTCGTCGGTGTCCTCGTCGGGCAGATCGGAAAACGGCTCGAATTCATCGAGCGGGTCGGATTCGTCAAGCGACTCAGGCTGCACGCCCTCGTCGGTATCTTCATCAAACGACGGAAGCGCTTCTGTATCTTCCGCAGGCTCGTCCGCAGGTGCGGGCTGTGATACATCTTGGTCTTCGTCGGGTGTATCTCCAAAAATTGCTAAGAGATCTGCGTCAAGCAGCGAATCATCCTCGTCAGAGGACGGGCTTTTGCGCGTGGGCTCCAAGCTCATACGATCAACTCCTTTGTGGGAATGCGCAGGTAAAAAATGCTTTTGTATATGCGGACACATATACAATCTATATGATAGCGCAAATGATAGGCGATGTCAATGTTCTGGGCTGGAAAACGAGGAAAATGGCACAAAGAAGCAGAGTTTGGTACAAAAACGCAGAGATTGCTCAAAGAGGGGAGACAAGAAAGAGAGAGGGTGATATACTGAAGGAGCGGAGCAGAAAACACAGTCCGGTTGGTAGTCCGGGCACAGCGGAACCTCCGCTGTCAGTAACCTGCCTCCTTTGGTTGTCCGTGCTTCGTGATGCGCAGATTAAAGGAGGAAAACACAATGGACTGCATCACAGCAAGGCTCACGGTATTTTTTGAGGAACCCTTTTGGGTGGGTGTGTTTGAGCGTCAGACAGCAGGAAAGCTAACTGCCTGCAAGGTGACGTTCGGCGCCAGCCCAAGTGACGGAGAGGTTTATGCCTATTTCCTGAGAAATTGGCGCACCTTGCGTTTCAGTCCGCCGATCGATGGGCAAACCGTCCGGTATGTACGCAATCCAAAGCGGATGCAGCGTCAGGCTGGGCGAGAGGTTGCCCAGGGAATCGGCACCAAGGCGCAGCAGGCGCTTCAACTGCAGCGTGAGCAGAACAAGCGGGAACGTCTGGAACGCTCGCGGCAGCAAAAAGAGGCCGAGGCCGAACGGCGATTTGCGCTCAAGCAGCAAAAACGCCGGGAAAAGCACAAAGGCCACTGAAGCAAAAAAACCGCTCCCTCGGGAGCGGTTTTTTAGTGAAGAGAGAATAGTGAATAGGTAAGAAGTAACGAAAGACGACACTTATTCCTTCTTCACTCGTACTTTTTCCTTATTTACGGATTCTGCTTGTTGGGTTCCTGCTCGCAGTAGAGGCAGCGATACTTGCCATTTTCACCGAGTACGAAGATGTGATCGATCTCTTCCTCGATGGTGGTGATGCAGCGCGGGTTGCGGCAGCGGATGACGTTCTTGAGCGTCTTGGGCTTAACCAGCTTCTTCTTCTCGACGATCTTGCCGTCGCGGATGATGTCGATGGTGATATCGGGATCGAGGTAGCCCAGAACATCCAGGTCGAGGTCGATCATGGACTCGATCTTGATGATGTCCTTGTGGCCGTGCTTGCCCGAGCGGGCGTTGCGGATGAGTGCGACGCAGCAGTCGAGCTGGTCGAGGCCGGCCAGATGATAGATCTGCATGCCGGTGCCTGCCTTGATATGGTCGATAACGATACCGTTCTGGATGGAATCAATATTCAGCATAAGATGTTAGACCTCCTTGTCAGCCAGACCCAGCAGGGTCATGATGAGCGCCATGCGGACATAGACACCGTTTGCAGCCTGCTCGAAGTAAGCAGCGCGCGGGTCGTCGTCGACCGGCAGAGCGATCTCGTTGACGCGCGGCAGCGGATGCAGGACAGCCATGTCGGGCTTTGCCAGCTTCATCTTGTCAGCGGTCAGGATGTAGGTATCCTTCAAGCGGATGTAATCCTCTTCGTTGAAGAAGCGCTCACGCTGTACGCGGGTCATATAGAGGATATCAAGCTGGGGCATAGCCTCTTCCAGGCTGGTCATCTCAACATATTCGATGTTGTTGGGCTTGAGTGCCTCGGTGATGACGTAATCGGGAACGCGCAGCTCCTCGGGGGAGATGAGGACGAAGCGGATGCCCGGGTAGCGGGAGAGGGACTTGATGAGCGAGTGAACGGTACGGCCGAACTTGAGGTCACCGCACAGACCGATGGTCATGTCGGACAGACGACCCTTGCGGCGGTAGATGGTGAGCAGGTCGGTCAGGGTCTGGGTGGGGTGCTGATGACCGCCGTCACCGGCGTTGATGACCGGGATGGAGGAGTAATGCGCGGCACGTCTGGGAGCGCCTTCCTTGGGATGACGCATTGCGGCGATGTCTGCATAGCTCGAAATAACGCGAATGGTGTCGGCAACCGATTCACCCTTGGAAGCAGAGGACGAATCCGCGCTCGAGAAACCGAGTACCGAACCGCCGAGGTTGAGCATAGCAGCCTCGAAGGACAGGCGGGTACGGGTAGAAGGCTCATAGAACAGGGTAGCCAGCTTCTTGTGTGCGCAGACCTCCTGATACTTGGACGGGTCAGCGACGATGCGGTTTGCGAGCGAGAGCAGGTCTTGCGTCTCCTCTACGGTAAAGTCAAGCGGGTCAATCAAATGACGCATAATATCCTCCTTAAGAATATAATTTTAGGCAAATAAAGCATAAAAACAAGCGGTTTGATTCTTAATAATATGATATTCGGAAGCATCTGACAGAGCAGCGCGGGCAGGAAGGGAAGGGGGCAGGCCCCATCCCTTCCAGGAATGTGTCGGGTACCGGTTAAGATTCGGCATCAATATAGCTGTAAAGGGTATATTTGGAGATGCCGTAGTATTTGGAGATCTTGTCGCCCGATTTTGTGATGAGGAAGGCGCCATTTTTGTTAAGGAACTGAATGGCGCGGATCTTGTCCTCCTTGGTCATCAGAGCGACCGGTTTACCGACCAGGCGTGTGGACTGTTCGATCAGTTCGTCGAGCAGTTCACCGACACTCTGCACGATGCGTTCGGGTTCCTTTTCCTCAGCGGCTTCGGCGGTCGAGAGCAGCGGCTTTAAGCTGCTTTCGAACATGAGAAGACCGGTGATGTCGAGGTTGATGGCCAGGATGTAGCGCAGATGACCGGCCTCGTCCCGCAGGTACATGGTAGAGCTTTTGAGGATCTTGCCGTCCTTGGTGCGGGTGAGGTATCCCAGATGGTCTTCTACTGTATCCCCGTGCTGCAGGGCGTCGAGTACGACATGGGACGGGCCATCGCCGAGCTTACGGCCGGTGACATGGCCGTTTTCGATGGCGACGATGGAGTGCTCGATGTCACAGTCGGCCAGCGAGTGCACCACAACCTCGCAGTTTGTACCGAACTGCAGTGCAAGCCCGTGCGCGATCTGGCGCAGGGCGTCCAGAGAAAGTTCTTGCATCATGGGTATGTCGCTGCCTTTCGTTTGTTGGGATTTTCGGGTTCCGTCTATATTAAAAAAATTATAGCATAAGCGGGCGGGAAATACCATAAAAAGTTTTATGCGCAAAAATATTTTTTTGCAAATCGGTGAAATGGTAAAAAAGAGGGGGATTTGGGCTGTAAAAATGTAGGAAAATCCACCAAAAGTTCGGCATCTTGATTAAATGGCCAAACTGCACAAAAAAGGAGCTAAATATTTTTTATAAAACCAAAAAATTTTTTAGGAAAGTGCATTGACTTTTGCTCGGAAGATGATAAGATGGAAGCATGATAGGCAATGGAAATTCGACAACAATATGCCTGATTTTATGGAAGGTTGGATAGACATGGATCAGATCAAATGGGTTCGTAATGAGATGCCGAAGACCGACGACAAGCAGCTCGCGGTCATGAGTCTGGAGAACGTTGCAAAGGCGCGTGCGTTCCACGAAAGCTTCCCGCAGTACGCAGTCACGCCGCTGGCTGGTCTGTCGGGTATGGCAAAGCATCTGGGTATTTCCGGTGTATATGTCAAGGACGAAAGCTACCGCTTCGGCCTGAACGCATTTAAGGTGCTTGGCGGTTCGTTCGCAATGGCAAACTACATCGCAGAGGAGCTCGGACGTGATGTTTCCGAGATGACTTACGATTATCTGACCAGCCAGAAGCTCAAGGATGAGTTCGGTCAGGCTACTTTCTTTACCGCAACCGACGGCAACCACGGCCGCGGCGTTGCATGGGCTGCCAACAAGCTCGGACAGAAGGCAGTTGTCCTGATGCCCAAGGGCAGCGTTAAGTCGCGCTTTGACAACATCGCAAAGGAAGGCGCGAAGGTTACCATCGAGGAAGTCAACTATGACGAGTGCGTTCGCCGCGCAAATGCGATGGCTGAGAAGACCGAGCACGGCGTTATGGTACAGGATACCGCTTGGGACGGCTACGAGAAGATCCCGGCATGGATCATGGAAGGCTACGGCACCATGGCAAGCGAGGCGGCAGAGCAGCTCAAGAAGGCTGGCGTTGACCGTCCGACCCACATCTTCGTACAGGCTGGTGTAGGTTCTCTGGCTGGTGCGGTACAGGGTTACTTCGCAAACCTGTTCCCGGACAACACCCCGACCACCGTTATCATGGAAGCACAGGCTGCTGATTGCCTGTATCAGGGTGCAAAGGCCGCTGATGGCAAGATCCGTTTTGCAGACGGCGATCTGCAGACCATCATGGCTGGTCTGGCTTGCGGCGAGCCCAATACCATTTCCTGGGACATCCTCAAGAACCACTCTTCGTTCTTTGTATCCTGCCCCGACTGGGTATCTGCAAAGGGCATGCGTATGCTGGGCGCTCCGGTCAAGGGCGATCCGCAGGTCGTTTCCGGCGAGTCCGGTGCGGTCGGCATGGGTCTCTTGGCAACGCTCATGGAGTCGGACGAGTACAAGGAGCTGCGTGAGGCCATCGGTCTGGACGAGAACAGCGTTGTGCTGATGTTCTCCACCGAGGGCGACACCGATCCGGAAAACTACCAGGCAATCGTCTGGGGCGGCGCACACGCAACCAAGTAAACAAGAGGTCATAACAGAAACGTTTTAAAAGATACACCGATTGGATTTTTTAGGAGGTTTATGAACATGGATTTACAGGCAATCAAGCAGGCAGCGGAAGGATATAAGGCCGATATGACGGCATTCCTGCGCGCAATGATCTCCCATCCGAGCGAGAGCTGCGAGGAGAAGGAAGTCGTTATGTGCATCAAGGCTGAGATGGAGAAGCTGGGCTACGACGAAGTAGAGATCGACGGCCTGGGCAACGTCATCGGCTGGATGGGCAAGGGCGACAAGATCATCGCCATTGACTCCCATATTGATACCGTTGGTATCGGCAACATCGACAACTGGACGGCTGACCCGTACAAGGGCTACGAGGACGACGAAGTCATCTATGGCCGCGGCGGTTCCGACCAGGAGGGCGGCATGGCTTCCGCTACCTACGGCGTTAAGATCATGAAGGACATGGGTCTGATTCCGGACGGCTACAAGATCATGGTCGTTGGTTCGGTACAGGAAGAGGACTGCGACGGTATGTGCTGGCAGTACATCGTCAACAAGTTCCTGCCTGCAAAGGGCCTGAAGAAGGAGCAGATCGAGTTCGTTATCTCCACCGAGCCCACCGACGGCGGTATCTACCGTGGTCACCGCGGCCGTATGGAGATCCGCGTAGACGTTAAGGGCGTATCCTGCCATGGTTCGGCTCCGGAGCGCGGCGACAACGCAATCTACAAGATGGCTGACATTCTGCAGGACGTTCGTGCACTGAACGAGAACCCGGCTGACGACTCTGTTGAGATCAAGGGTCTGGTTAAGATGCTCGATCCCAAGTACAACCCCGAGCACTACGAAGACGCTCGTTTCCTGGGCCGTGGTACCTGCACCACTTCTCAGATCTTCTACACCTCCCCGAGCCGCTGCGCAGTTGCAGACTCCTGCTCGATCTCCATCGACCGCCGTATGACCGCTGGCGAGACTTGGGACTCCTGCCTGCAGGAAATCCGTGACCTGCCGCACGTAAAGCAGTACGGCGACGACGTTACTGTTTCCATGTACATGTACGATCGTCCGTCTTGGACCGGCGAGGTTTACGAGACCGAGGCATACTTCCCGACTTGGATCAACAAGGAGAGCGCTGCTCACGTACAGGCTCTGATCGACGCACACAACGCACTGTACGGTGCAGACCGCATCGGTCCCGAGGGCGCAATGCATCTGCGTCATCGCCCGCTGACCGACAAGTGGACCTTCTCCACCAACGGCGTAGCAATTCAGGGCCGCTATGGCATTCCGTGTGTAGGCTTCGGCCCGGGCGCTGAGAGCCAGGCACATGCTCCGAACGAGATCACCTGGAAGCAGGATCTGGTCACCTGTGCTGCTCTGTACGCTGCTGTTCCGTCCTTCTACAAGGAAGAGAACAAGACCGGCGAAGTTGCACAGTTCCGCGCAACCCTGACCGATAACGACATCAAGTAAGAGAAATCTATAATACATAAGATAAAAAGGAGAATATAACTATGGACGCAAAACTGCAGGCTTATATTGACAAGCTCAACGCGCTCAACTTCAAGGAAATGTACGAGAACGACTTCTTCCTGACCTGGGAGAAGACCGACGACGAGATCGAGGCAGTCTTCACCATCGCTGACGCTCTGCGTTACATGCGTGAGAACAACATCTCCACCAAGATTTTTGAGTCCGGCCTGGGCATCAGCCTGTTCCGCGACAACTCCACCCGTACCCGTTTCTCCTTCGCTTCTGCCTGCAACCTGCTGGGTCTGGAAGTACAGGATCTGGACGAGGGCAAGAGCCAGATCGCACACGGCGAGACCGTTCGTGAGACCGCAAACATGATCTCCTTCATGGCAGACGTTATCGGTATCCGCGACGATATGTACATCGGCAAGGGCAACGCTTACATGCACGAGGTATCCGAGGCTGTTCGCGAGGGCCATAAGGACGGCGTTCTGGAGCAGATCCCGACCCTGGTTAACCTCCAGTGCGATATCGACCACCCGACCCAGTGCATGGCTGACATGCTGCACATCATCCACCACTTCGGCGGTGTAGAGAACCTGAAGGGCAAGAAGGTTGCAATGACCTGGGCTTACTCTCCCTCTTACGGCAAGCCGCTGTCCGTTCCGCAGGGCGTTATCGGCCTGATGACCCGTTTCGGCATGGACGTTGTTCTGGCTCATCCGGAAGGCTACGAAGTTATGCCTGAGGTTGAGGAAGTTGCAAAGAAGAACGCTGAGGCAACCGGCGGCACCTTCACCAAGACCAACTCCATGGCAGAGGCATTCAAGGACGCTGATATCGTATATCCGAAGTCCTGGGCTCCGTTTGCTGCAATGGAGAAGCGCACCAACCTGTACGCAGAGGGCGACTCCGAGGGCATCAAGGCACTCGAGAAGGAGCTGCTGGCTCAGAACGCAGAGCATATGGACTGGTGCTGCACGGAAGAGCTGATGAAGACCACCAAGGACGGCAAGGCTCTGTACCTGCACTGCCTGCCGGCAGACATCAACGATGTATCCTGCGAGCATGGTGAGGTAGAGGCTTCTGTATTCGATCGCTACCGTGTACCGCTGTACAAGGAAGCTTCCTTCAAGCCGTACATCATTGCAGCTATGATCTTCCTGTCCAAGTGCAAGGATCCGCAGGCAATGCTCAAGAAGCTGTATGAGCGCAGCGAGGCTCGTCAGCTGAAGACTGAGGACTAATTTCACATTCGGAATCCATGTGAATCACACGGACGGCGGGGCCGAAAACCCCGCCGTTCCCCATTTCGGTCTGGAAAACGCCGAAAAAAACTGAGAAAAAGAGAAAAAAGAGAAAGCAGCATAAAAGGAGACGCCTTATATGGGAAAGAGAATCGTCATTGCGCTTGGCGGCAATGCGCTCGGCAACACGCTGACCGAGCAGATGGCAGCTGTTAAGCACACTGCAAAAGCGATCGTTGACCTGATTGCAGAGGGTCACGAAGTCATCATTTCGCACGGCAACGGCCCGCAGGTCGGCATGATCCACCACGCGGTCAACGAGCTGACCCGCGCAGTTGAGCAGGATTTCCCGATCATTCCGCTGTCGGTCTGCGTTGCGATGAGCCAGAGCTACATCGGTTATGACCTTCAGAACGCACTGCGCGAGGAACTGCTCGACCGCGGTATCCCCAAGCCGTGCGCAACCGTTATCACCCAGGTCGTTGTCGATCCGGAAGACCCGGCATTCCAGAATCCCAGCAAGCCGATCGGACGCTTTATGTCTAAGGAAGAGGCTGAGGCGCTGCGCGATGAGAAGGGCTACGAGATCATGGAAGATGCAGGCCGTGGCTGGCGCCGCGTCGTTGCAAGCCCCAAGCCGCGTGACATCGTCGAGATCGATACCGTCCGCGCGCTGTTCAACGCAGGTCAGGTCGTCATCGCTGGCGGCGGCGGCGGTATCCCGGTTGTACGTCAGGGCAATCACCTTAAGGGTGCAAGCGCAGTTATCGATAAGGACTTCGCAAGCTGCCTGATTGCACAGCAGGTTGACGCCGATGTGCTCATCATCCTGACCGCAGTCGAGAAGTGCGCAATCAACTTCGGTAAGCCCGATCAGAAGTGGCTGGATAACATCACTACCGACGAGGCAAGACAGTACTGCAAGGAAGGCCAGTTTGCACCGGGTTCCATGCTGCCTAAGGTTGAGGCTGCGATCAAGTTCGCAGAGTCCGCTCCTGGCCGTAAGGCACTGATCACGCTGCTCGAGAAGGCACGTGATGGCATCGACGGTAAGACCGGTACGGTCATCACCGTCGGCCACTAAGAGAAAAGGGAAACACAGAAAGTTTCGCCAGCCTTTTCAAAGGCTGCGGGTTCTCAGGGCAGCGCCCTGAGTCGCCATCCGGAGATGGCGAAATCCCCTTTTGATTCCGGTCAAAGACCGGAATCAACGAAACTCGCGTTTCAAGCGCGTCCGCAGACGCGCAACTCTCCTGAATTCCCGGCATCCGCTCCGGGAATCCACCAAAACATCAACACAAAAGGTCATGTCCGATCGGACATGACCTTCTTTTTTATTATTGGAATTAACTTAACAAATACGGATTTCTCGGCCGCTCAATGTCGGGCGCACAGGTGTTGAGCCGATAGGGACAAAATACATGATCGACATCAGCCATGCGCTCGACCAGCGCGTGTACACCGTGCGCGAGCTTGAACTCCATTTCCTCCCGATACAGCGGGATGAGCTGCAAAAATCCAACCTTCTGCCCGTCGGCTAACGTGCATACCGTCGCACCGGTGGGCGCATCCTGCGGGCCGAGCAGTAACAGACCGGACTGCTGGGTGTTGGCTGCAAACGGCTCGTAGCCGTCGGTCGCGAGAGAGTGCCCAAACCCCAACCATCCGTTATCCTGAAACGGCAGACGGGATAGAATCCAGAGCCAGCGCTGCGGCCAAAACCAAATTTCATCCATGCTGTCCACATTCCAGTCCCTCGGCAGCGTAATGGTCAGCTCTAACCGCTCAGGCGAACGGTGAAGCTGCTCGGGCGGCAGATTCATCGGACAGGCACCCATGCCCAGTGTCGTGATTTGCCAGTAATCCCGCTCGGGGGTCGGTGCACACAGACATAAATCAACATGCAGGTCACGCGCGGACGGACTGGGAATGACCTTGGTGATTGGCCCGAAGTATTGCTCGATGTGCGTGCGTACCGCGGCAAGATCGGGGGCAGGGTAGCGGATGGGCGGCAGCCGGTGGCGGCGGTTGGCGTGCTGATCGAAGCTGTGCTTGCCGATTGTCTTGTTGGCCATGGTCTGTATCGGCTTTTGGTTGGTGTCCAGCTGACACAGCACCAGATATTCCCGTGCATCCGCGTCATCTGGCCGCAAATCCAGCACATGTGCGAAGTATGCCGCCGCTTTGGCGCGTTGGTTGCTGTAATAATACGCATATCCCACCCGAAAATGCCAGTTCGGGTCGGCTTGGCCTTCGTTTTTGGTGGCAAGCAGCAGCGTGAGCGCACGCTCGTACTGCCCGAGGTTGTTGTATGCCCGCGCAAGCTGTCCGGTCAGCTCGTAGCCGCGCTCGGTCGGGTCGATCGCTTCAATGGCCTCTACAATCTTCTGATATTGGCCTTGCACATGCCATTGCTCTAATTGCTCCATTGATGTACGCTTCATGTCAAAGCCTCCCTTTTCGACGGTCAAAAGCTTTGCACTCATTTTATCACGCTTACAAGAAGTTGTCACCGATTTGTGATTGACAAGTTAGAAAAAAATGGTATGATGAAGATACCAAATATATCGAGACTCGATATAACGAGACTCGATAGAGTTAGGAGGTGGCCGATGTGGCACAGATCCCTATGACCGAGTCCATGTACTATCTGCTGCTGGCCCTGCTGCATCCCGGTCACGGATATCGACTCATGCAGGAGATCCGCGAAGTTTCGGGCGGACGGGTGCAGATGGGACCGGGAACGCTGTACGGACTGCTTGGCCGTATGTCGGATGATGGACTCATCGTCGTGCGCGAGCAGGTGGGCACGCGAAAGGTGTACGCCATTACCGAACAGGGAAAACAGGCATTACAGGAAGAGTATGAGCGGCTATGCCGCATGACACAGGATATCCAGCCGTTCTTAGGGGAAGGAGGCAAGCTGTTATGAGAGCCATCCGTATGATTTCCACTGAAATTTATGAGCCGCGCGGGACCGAAGCGTACTTGGAAGAGATGGGGCGCAAGGGATACCATCTGGACGCAGCCGGTAAGCTCCTGTTTTACTTCAAGCGCACTGAACCACAGGATATGCGTTATCGTGTGGAGTACTGGCAGGATGAGCTGCCGGATGAGCTGATCGCGCAGTATAAGGACTGCGGTTGGGAGTACGTCGCAGAGACTCAGCGCCACGTCTATATTTTCCGCGCACCGTCTGGCACACCGCTGCCCGAACCATACGACTGGGAGCAGCGCCGTGACCAGTATCGCCGGTATATGCGCACGGCAGTATGGCTCAATGTGATACTGGCCGTCATTGTGCTTGCCGTTATCATCGGACTATGTATATGGGCTGGCGTAGAGGCTTATTTTGACCCGAAAGGCAGCTGGTGGCTGACCATTACCACGGCCGCTCTGATTCTTGCATGCGTCTACACTGTTTTTCAGGTCGTTCACGCAAGACGGTACTGGAAAAGCATGGGAAAAGCCGAGCATACCAGAAGTCGCCGCTTGTACCGCGTGGGATGTTGGCTTGCGGTTTTGGGTGTCGTGGTGTATTTGGGCGCACTGGGCGCACAGTTTGCAAATTTGTTCCGGCAATCGGTTCATGACCCGGCAAATTTTGTCCCACTCACACAGATGAGTGAACAGCTGGACGCAAAAGATTTGCCCTACTTTACACTGGAAGACCTCGGCAGACCGGATGGGGAGACCTGGGAGCAGATGAGCGGTGTGTACCCACACCAGCCGCTTACCCGTACGCAATATAGCTGGTATACCATGACGCCCTATGCCGATAAGGAACAGCGGCTCAGGCTGGACTATTATGAGGTATCGTTGCCGCTGCTCGACCGTGCGCTGCTGGCATCCATCCGGTCGGATTATATGGAACGGACCGAGACCGACCGTTTTGATACCCTGTACCGCGATGCGGAAGAAAACTATCTGCGTATGACGGCACGACTGGGACGGAAAGTTGTTGACATGAGTTATACCGGAAACAACCCGGATAAGGCGGAAGCACTGTTTTACGAGACCTTTGGACGCTGACCGATAAGGGGGCGAAGATCATGTTGACCAAACGAATCATTTCCAATGAGATTTACGATCCGTGCGGCGCGGAAACCTACTTTGAGGAGATGGAGCGCAAGGGCTTGCGCCTAAAATACGCAGGCTGGCGGCTGCTCACGTTTGAGAAGGGCGAGCCGCGCGAGATGCGTTATCGCATTGCGTATTGGAAAGACGAGCTGCCCGAAGATTTGGTTACGCTGTATGCGGACTGCGGCTGGGAGTACGTCACGATGGTCAAATGCAGCGCCCATGTCTTCCGCGCACCGGCCAGCACCGACATACCCGAACTGCATACCGACGGCGAGATCGAAGCCCAACACTATCGGTGCATTCGCCGCACCATGATTGGCACTGCACTGATGAATATTTTGCTGCTGGCATTCGCATTCGGAGCACTATGGCGAATGATTGGCATCCTGTTTATGCCCCGATACCGGTGGATGTTGGTAGAAATGATGATGCTGGTACTGCTGACCGGGTACAGCGTATTTCAGTTGTTCCGTGCGTGGCAGTATTGGAAAAATCTGCGCCGGGGCAGAACCAAACGACGCAGCAGCACCACGTACCGCGTAGGCAGCTGGATGGAATGTGCGGCTTGGCTGATTGTCATTGGTGCACAGGTCATCAATCTGGCGGGAATTGTACGCTACAAACCGGAAAATCAGGTGTGGGTACCAACCACACAAATGGCCGCACAGGTGGATGCATACGACCTGCCTTATTTTACCTTGCAGGATATCGAGCCGGACTGTGCAGCCGATGGGCAGAGCACGGGCGATATTTATACGCATGAACCGCTCAGTCGCGTGCTGTATCTCTGGGAGAGTGATGCACCGGACGGCGCACGACTGGAGTTATCTTACTATGACGCTCGGATTCCGGTCACGGCACCGGCACTGGCAAAATCAATTCGTGTGGACGAGTCCAAGCCCGTCCAGACCGACGCGTTTGATGCCCTGTATCGTTACCAGAGAACCGAGACACTCTTTCTGACTGCACGTCAGGGACGGGTGGTTGTGGATATGACATACTGGGGAGAGCGCCCGGATAAGGCCGAAGCTTTATTTTACGAGACCTTTGGACGCTGACCGAGAGGGGAGAGCGAACATGTTGATTCGAAAACTGATTTCAACCGAAATATGGGAACCACGTGGTCTGGAAACCTATCTGACAGAGATGGAAGCCGACGGCTTGCGTCTTACCAAGGCGACTGGTTGGTTTCTGTATTTTGAGCAAGCAGAGCCGCGGCGCATGCGCTATCGCGTGGAGTACATCCGGCATCCGGACGAGGAACTGCTGGCACTGTACGACGATTGTGGTTGGGAGTATGTGACCGAGACCAACCGAGAAGTGCAGATTTTCCGTGCACCCGAGGATACGGATATCCCGGAAATTCATACCGATGCCGAGAGCGAGGCCAATATGTACCGGCATGTGAAGCAAGCGGCGCGGAACTCCTTTTTGATGGCGGCGCTATTGTCCATATTTTTGGGATGGATGCTGGACTGGTTCGGCCTGGAGGCCATGTCTATGCCCGATCTCGCGTGGCGCGTGGTGGGTTTCACCGTGCTGACCGTGCTTGTCGTTTGCGGTGCAGTCGTGCGCTATGAGTCGACCTGCCGGTATCTGCGCATGCTGGGGCGCGGAGAGAAAGCCCCGGCCAGCAGCCGCCGGTATCGACTGGGCATCCGCGCACAGTATCTTGTCTTTGCCAGTTTTATTTTGTACTGCATTCTTGTATTGCAGCCGCTGGTGCAGTCGTTTATAGACCTCGCGTCCTATTTATAAGATACCTGCTGCCGAGCGGGCTTTGACACCTTGAAAAAGAGGGGATGACAGATGAAACGAACCATACGGCCGCTGTATTTTGACAGCATTCGACCCGGTGCACTGGAAGGGTATCTGGAGTACATGGCCCAGCGCGGCTGGCGGCTGCGCAAAATCTGCTGCGGCTTTGGACTGTTTGACGCGGCAGCGCCGCAAAATACCCGTTACCGGGTGGAGAACGTGCAGAGTGAGCAGGAAGAGATTGACGACCTGACTTATATGCAGAAAGACTTCTATCAGGAATGCGGCTGGGAGTACTTGCACTGCATGGGAGCAGGGCAGTACCTGTTTCGTGCGGACGACCCGGACGTACCCGAATTTCATACCGATCACGAGATTGAGGCCGACACCTATCGGGAGCTGCTGCGGCGGGAAAAACGCTGGCTACGCATCAATACGGTGATTATGGTTGCGTGGCTAGCGATGATTCTAGCCATTATGGGCTATGAATGCAATCGCTATGGCTTTTGGGGCAGTTGGATTCGACTGGCACAGGGACGCGTGAGTGCGACATTATGGATCTTGACCTTTGCAATCTGCCTGATTCAACTCATTCTGCGCGGCAGGCGAATTGCACGCCTGAGTCGTCTGATTGCGGACGGCCGGCTGGAACAGGAGCGAGCGGGATGGCGTGCGCCGCGCCGGCGCCGGATTGCTGGCGTGACAGCGTGGTGGCTGTGCGTGATTTTGCTGTTTGGCGGCATCTGGTGGATGGATGAAAATTCCGAACGCCTTGTGCGAGAGTCTGGTCTTCCCATTGTGTACCTGGCTGAAATTGAAGGGCAGGAGGAAGATACATCCGAATGGGTATACTTTCCGATTGGCTTTACCCGTCGGTATTATAATCAGCGTGAGACCATCGTACGGGGAGAAGATGAGTTGGATATCCTGCTGGCGGTGGAATACTACGAACTGTATGACTGGATGCCCGCCGAAGCGGTCACCGAAGCGATTGCAGATCAGACCATCGGTCTGAAAGCCGATGAGGATGCGCAGGAAAATCCGCAGTTCGACCAGTTCTATTGTGACCGGATGGGAGAGAGCGACTATGTCGCGCTGACCGCGCGCCGGGGCAATCGGGTGATGAGCCTGCTATGTATCGGCGGCGACCGTGAGCGTGCCATTGATCTGGTCACGGTGCGCCTGAACAAGGAGTGAAAATTTCTGGACATAAGGCGGTTTTTGTCCCTTTGCACGCGCCTCGTTTCGCGGTACAATAAGGAAAAGACTACAAACAGAGAGGAGCGGGCGAGATGCAGAATCTGTCGGTCAAACGCATGCTGGCGCTGTCGGTTGTCGGACGTGCCATCCGGGAAATCGAAACCGATCCCAAGCGCGGCTTGCGCCGGATGATCGATCTGGGACGTGATATGTCACACAGCGACACCCGTCAGATGATTTTTTCTCTGGTACAGGATATGCTCAAAAAGCCGGACAGTCCCTGTTATGATCTGCTGTCCCGTGCGGTGCGTGAAATCGACCGCCAGACTTTGCAGAAGTTCAGCGTTGCACTGGGTTGGGATTGCTGGACGGCGGGCGTGCAGACGCTGCGCGCAAATGAAGAACCCCTTCTGTGGGCCATGCGCTTGACGCTGGACGGCTCGGACGATCTGCGGGCCCTGCGGGAACAATGGAAAGCCATGCGGCGCAAGGGTGTGCGCATGCTGATTGGAGACGTCAAGAACCTGGCTGGATTCCAGCAGGCGCTGGTGCTGACGATTGGGGTCAGCGACGGTGCGTTCCTGTTTTATGTGCCGCCCGGATTGCTCACACCCGCGGTCGTCCCGGCACTGGCCGACTGCAATACGCTTGCCATCGCGGTCGAGGACGGAATGCCCAAAACACAGACCGCGCTGGACTTGCTGCGGCAGCATAAGTGCCTGTACGGTGTGTACCGTCGCTGTCCGTTGGATGAAACGGTGAGCCATGCGCGTGCGTGGCTGGATGGACTGACCGACGCACACGGCTATTTTGCCATCTTACGGGAAGAGCACTGTTCGCAGGCAGAGGAAATTGCAGAGATGATCGGTCACATGCGTATGGATCAGCAATTCCGATTGATTCCGATTGCGGCGCAGGCTGATTTCCAGATGATTCAGCAAAAGATTTTTTTCTGAGCATACAAAAAGGCCACTCTGGTTGGAGTGGCCTGATTTTTTTGCCCAAATCAGTGATTTTCGGTTGGTGCAGACAGATTGCCTGTATCGGGCGCGGCTGCATCGAAATCGAGCAGAATCCGGCGGGACAGATCGATCAAAAGCTGCTTTAAGTTGGACAGATACTGCTCGGGCGGCATGGTGTCCGAGTGACTGAGCCAGCGCACGAGCGAAGCCAGAAAGGCATCGGTCAGGAAAATCTGGGAAAACTCGGAATCATTTTCGTTGTGCAGTACCATGGTCAGAAAACTCTGGATAAACGGCTCCATGACCTCAGAAAAGTACTCGCGAAAGGAATTTTGACCGTAAATGTTCATGGCATTGCGGTAAAAGACCCGTTCCCGGTAAAAATACGCACAGATATCCTCGAGAAACTCCCATGCGTTCTGATAATCGTCGGTTTGGACTTCATTGATGAATTCTGAGTAAAAAATCCAGTTTACCAGATCGTACTTGTCTTTAAAATGATAATAGAAGCTCTTGCGGCTCATGCCGCAGGCCGTGCAGATATCGCCGACGCTGATCTTGGCAAACGGCGTGCGGGACATCAGTGTCTTGAGCGCCTGCGCCAGCGCACGCTTGGTGATGTTGGAATCGGGCAAGGGTCGGCCTCCTTTCGCTGTCCTGCGTGGGTAAATTCCGGTCAGGACTATTATACGATAAGGAAGGGCACTTTTGCAATCAAATGTTCCAGTCAGACAGTCGATTCATAACGCCCGACATGACGGCAACGCCTGACGCACCGGCGGCCAGGCAGTCGGGCGCGTTCTGCGGGGTGATACCGCCGATGGCATAGACCGGGACGGACACTGCATCGCAGACTGCACGCAGAAAATCCAGACCGCGTGCCGGGACACCTTTTTTGCAGTCGGTCAGAAAGACATGACCGGCGGTCAGATAGGTTGCACCCAGCTGAACCGCCTCTTTTGCCTCGTCTGTGCTGTGCACCGATACCCCGACCGTCTCGAATCCCTGTGCCGCCTGTGGGTGTTCGCGCAGATAGGGCAGGGGCAGATGAATGCGTGGACAGCCCAACGCACGAGCGACCGCGTCAAAGCGGTGCAGCATGCACGGGACACCGTGCGCGTCGCAGATGCGCAGCACATCACCTGCCAATACACGATAGGCACTTTCGTCCAAATCCTTTTCGCGCAGGACAAGACCTGCCGGATGCGCAGCGGCAATGCGCTCGATCTGGGTCAGGAAATCACCCTGACATAGTTTGCGGCTCGTGACCGCGAGCACACGATCAAACATAGACATAATCGGTAAAGACCGGCTGCAAGCCGCGACCGCGAATCATGTTGCGCACCTCGTCGACCGAGCGCGGGTCGGAAATCTCGAACTGCTCGTCGCCCTTGGCTTCCTCCTCGTGACCGCCGACGCCAACCTTGACACCGGCAGAAATCTTGGTTGCCGCCATGCCGATGATGTGATCGCGGAATCCGGCACGCTCGCGGGTGGAGATGGTGATACCAGCGCAGGGCATGAACAGACGGTAGGCGAGCAGTACCTGTAAGAGCTGGGTCTCGTGTACATCGTGCGGGTTGACGGTGGCGTCGTTGATGATCGGACGCAGACGCGGGCAGGAGAAGGAGATTTCCGCGTGCGGATACCGGCGCTGGATGTAGTAGGCGTGCAGACCGGTGGCGAGTGCGTCTTTTCGGAAGTCATCCAGACCGAGCAGTGCACCAAAGCCAACGCCGCGCATACCGCCCATGAGAGCGCGTTCCTGTGCGTTGAAGCGGTAGGGGAAAGAGCGCTTGGGACCGGACAGGTGCTGTGTCTCGTACTTGTCCGGGTTGTAGGTCTCCTGATAGACCGATACAAAGTCTGCGCCGCACTGCTGCAAATAGCGGTACTCGTCCGAGTTGAGCGGATAAATCTCGATGCCGATGGTGGAGAAGTAGCGGCGGGCGATCTTGACCGCCTCGCCAATGTAGTCGACCGGCGACATGCCGCGTGATTCACCGGTCAGCAGCAAAATCTCTTTTAAACCGGTGTTTGCGATGGCCTGCATTTCGCGTTCGATCTCTTCTAGGGTCAGTTTGCCGCGGTGAATGCGGTTTTTGCAGTTGAATCCGCAGTACACACACTCATTTTCACAGTAATTTGCAATGTAGAGCGGGGTGAACATGCAGATGGTATTGCCGAAGCGGGCGCGAGTCTCCTGTGTCGCACGTGCAGCCATTTCCTCGAGGAAGGGCTGCGCGGCAGGGGAGAGCAGGACGGCGAAAGCTGCCGGATCGATGACGCGCTGGCTGAGTGCTGCGCGCACGTCCTGTGCCGTGTATTGGTTGTAGTCGTAGGTGCGGACGGCGGACAGCACCTCGTCCATCACCGGAGAGTCGATCTGCTCCATATCGGGCAGATAGGACATGTGGTCAAAAACTTTTCTCATCGTCGATCCCCTCCGCCTTTAGTCTCGCAGGAAGCCGGTGAGCGGACTGGAAGCCGAGCCGCCGCGCTCGAGCACACGACCCAGACCGGACAGATAAGCCGCACGGCCAGCCTCAATGGCCTGACCGAACGCGCGTGCCATACCGGCAACATCACCCGCGGTGGCAATCGCAGTGTTGGCCATGACTGCGGCACAGCCCATTTCCATGGCCTCGCATGCCTGACTGGGCTTGCCGATGCCAGCGTCCACGATGATGGGCAGGTCGATCTCGTCGACTAAAATCTGGATAAACTCCTTGGTGCACAGACCCTTGTTGGAGCCGATGGGGGCAGCGAGCGGCATGATGGCTGCCGCACCAGCGTTTTGCAGATCACGGGCGACGTTCAGGTCGGGATACATGTAGGGCATTACGATAAACCCTTCCTTGGCCAGCTGCTCGGTGGCGCGGATGGTCTCGGTGTTGTCGGGCAGCAGATACTTGGAGTCGCGGATGACCTCGATCTTGATGAAGTCGCCGCAGCCGATCTCACGTGCCAGACGGGCGATGCGGACGGCCTCGTCGGCGTTGCGTGCGCCCGAGGTGTTGGGCAGCAGGGTCACACCCTTGGGGATGTACTCGAGGATGTTCTCACCGCCTGCCTGATTGGCACGGCGCAGTGCCAGCGTGACGATCTGCGCACCGCTGTTTTCCACGACGACAGGGGTGAAGTCCATAGAGATCTTGCCCGAGCCGATGATAAAGCGGGAGGTAAAGGTGTGACCACCCAGGGTGAAGGGATCATTGCTTGCATTATACATGGTAAAAGACTCCTTTTGATGAAAAATGGAAGATCAGGGCATGTCAAGCCCCAGAATCAGACGTAAAATCATGTTTGCCTGGTGACCGGCACAGACCGAGACACGCGGTGCCATGAGTCCGTAGCCGGGACGGGCAGCAGTCTGACCGTCTCCGCACAGATAGAGCCGGTCGGTGATGCGGCGGGTGCGAATGTCGTTGCACGAGTCATAACCCGCCATGCCGCTGGCCGCGACGATAACGCTGTTTGGACAGTGGGATAGAACGGCGTCGATCAGCGTAGACTTGGCATCGGGTGCGTCGAAGGCCTCGCAGACCAAAGGATCATCCGCAAAAAGTGCGGCGGCATTGTCGGCTGTCACACGCACGCAGTCGGTCGTAATGGTCAGATAAGGGTTCACATCAGCCAGCTGCTCGGCAAGTGCTTGGGTTTTGGATTTGCCCAGATCGCGAATGCGGTAGCACTGACGGTTTAAGTTGCTGGGTTCGACCGTGTCAAAATCGACTAGGTGCAGGTGTCCAACACCGGTACGCGCCAGCGCGAAGGCGATATGTGATCCCAGACCGCCCAGACCGGCGATTGCAACACGAGCCTGCTTGACTTTTTGGAACACACCCGGACTGTGCCGGGCAGCCATCATGGCTTCCAGCACATCTTGCGGCGGAAAAACACCTTTTTCGATCACGGTCACACAGTCACCGTCGGCTAAGGGCAGATCGTCACCGGTCTGAAAGCCGTTGAGGATGACCACACGGCCTGTATGGTCGGGAATGAGTGCGTGCAGCGAGCGGGCACTCGTCTGTACGGTCTTGCCGTTTACCGTAATGGTCATCAGCCGCCACCGACAAACTGTACAATTTCGACCACATCACCGTCCTGCAAGACTGTGATGTCGTACTGCGCGCGCGGCACGATCACACCGTCTTTCTCGACCGCAAGAAAGGCAGGCTGGTAACCGGCCTGTGCCAGATAGGCTGCGACTGTCAGTCCAGCTGCATCCGGGGTCGGCTTTCCGTTGATTTGCACCATAGAAACGTCCTCCTTTGAAGCTCAAAAATGCATGGAAAACACAAAAAAGGCCGCACGAAAGTTCACACCCGAGGTGGTGTGCCCCTTCGTACGGCCTTGTTATGTCCGAACGACAAATGCAGTATAACGCTAAAGCACGAAAGTGTCAAGAAAAATTTTCTTGCGCTTTGCGCCGGGTACGGCACGTGCAACTGTTTCAAAAGTGTGAAAACTATCGTGCGGCATGTTGCAAAAGCGGACATAATCATGTAAAATAAACTCACAATCGTTTGTATCTCAACAGGAGGAAAGAACATGGATACTCCCAAGTATAAACGCGTCCTCGTCAAGATTAGCGGGGAAGCGCTTGCCGGTGACAAGCACTTCGGCCTGAATTTTGACGTGATCGGCCCGGTTTGTGACGTAATTAAGCGCTGCGCAGACATTGGCTGCGAGGTCGGCATCGTTGTCGGCGGCGGCAATTTCTGGCGTGGTGTTAAGGATGGCGGCGGACGCATGGAGCGTACCCGCGCCGACCATATGGGTATGCTGGCAACCACCATCAATGCACTGGCGCTGTCGGACGCACTCGAGCAGCGCGGCTGCGAGGTGCGCGTACAGACTGCAATCGCGATGGATCAGATTGCCGAGCCCTACATCCGCAACAAGGCAACCCGCCACCTGTCCAAGGGTCGTGTTGTCATCTTCGGCTGCGGCACGGGCAACCCCTACTTCTCGACCGATACTGCAGCAGCGCTGCGTGCGGCAGAAATCGGTGCAGAAGTCATTCTTTTGGCTAAGAACATTGACGGCGTATACGATTCCGACCCGGCAAAGAACCCGGATGCGAAGAAATACGACCGTTTGACCTACATGGATGTACTCAATCAGGGCCTCGGCGTTATGGATACCACCGCGACCTCGCTGTCCATGGATAACCATATCCCGATTCTGGTCTTTGCTCTGTCCGACCCTGAGAATATTTACCGCGCCGTGACCGGTGAACAGATCGGCACGCTTGTCAAGGAGGAACTGTAAATGATGAAGGAAATTATCAAGCAGCACGAAGAGAAGATGGGCAAGACCATCGACGTTCTGGTCAAGGAACTGGCAGCTATCCGCGCAGGCCGTGCAAACCCGGGCGTACTCAACAAGCTGACCGTTGAGTATTACGGCGCACCCACTCCGCTGCCGCAGGTTGCAGCAGTTTCTTCTCCCGATCCGCGTACCCTGCAGATCCAGCCTTGGGATGCATCCATCCTGCGCCAGATTGAGAAGGCAATCCAGACTTCTGACCTGGGTCTCAACCCGCAGAACGACGGCAAGTGCATCCGTCTGTCCTTCCCGCCGCTGACCGAGGAGCGTCGTAAGGAGCTCATCAAGCAGTGTTCCAAGATCGGTGAGGACTCCAAGGTAGCAATCCGTAACATCCGCCGCGATGCGATGGACAAGTTCAAGGATCTCAAGAAGAAGAGCGAAATGACCGAGGACGAGGTCAAGGACGCAGAGCAGCAGATGCAGAAGATCACCGACAAGTATGTCAAGGAGATCGACGGCATTGTTGCAAAGAAGGGCAAGGAGCTTGCCGAGGTCTAATGCAAAGACAAAGATTAGGGGGCGGCAGGGGAATGCCGCCCTTTTCACTGAGGTGTGACTATGGGGATTTTTGACCGCCTGAAGGGCAAAAAACCGCAGGCGACGGGGGAAAACATGCCAGTACCGCGGCATATTGCGGTAATTATGGACGGAAACGGCCGGTGGGCGAAAAAACGCGGACTGCCTCGAAAGGCAGGCCACAAGGTTGGCGCGGAGACCTTCCGCACGATTGCGACCTATTGCAAGGACATCGGCGTACAGTATTTTACCGTCTATGCCTTTTCGACCGAGAACTGGAAGCGTCCGCAGGACGAGGTAGATGCGCTCATGAACCTGTTCCGCACCTACCTGCGCGAGGCGGCTGAGACTATGGTCGCACGCGGCGTCGCTGTGCGTGTGCTCGGTGACCTGTCGGTGCTGCCCGAGGACATTCGCAGACAGATCGACGAAGTGCATGCGCTGGCCGATACGCTGGGCGAAAATGCATCGACTGCATCGCTGTGCATCAACTACGGCGGACGTGATGAGATCAAGAACGCCGTGCGTGCACTGGCAAAACAGGTGCAGGATGGAACGCTCAAACCCGAGGACATCACCGAGGACAGCATTTCTCAGAACCTGTATACCGCACACATGCCCGACCCCGATTTGATTATTCGTCCGTCGGGCGAAATTCGCACCTCCAACTTCCTGCTGTGGCAGTCGGCTTACAGCGAGTATTACTTTACCGACGTGCTGTGGCCGGACTTCTCGACCCAGGATATGGATGCCGCGATCGCGGACTTTAACCGCCGTTCGCGCAGATTTGGAGGTGTTTGACTCATGAAAGCAAGAGTTTTGTTTGGCGTCATCGGTTTTATTTTCGTCCTGTTGGCGCTCTATGTTCTGCCGCCCATCGTGTTGGGACTGGCGATTACCGCACTGTGCGTGCTGGCCGCGTATGAGGTCATGCACCCGACCGGACTGGTAAAAGACCGCTGGATGCTGCGGGCGAGCATGCTGGCAGCGGCGATCTACGCGCTGGGCACCTGTGTGCCGCTTTTTGCCGTACCCAGCGGATTGCTTTTGCATGTTGTCGCGCTGTTTTTGCTGGTTGCGCTCTTTGCCTGCCTGCTCAGACGGCATGATTCGGTGCATGCAAACGAGGTCATGGCCGGATTTTTCGGCGGTTTGATTCTGCCGTACTTCCTGCTCTCGCTGTGGCGCATCTTCGCCATGGAGGGCGGTCAGTTTCTGGTATTGCTGCCGCTCGTTGCGGCTTGGGGATCGGATACCTGTGCACTGTTTGCAGGTATGGCCTTCGGCAAGCACAAGCTTGCGCCGGTGGTCAGCCCCAAAAAGACTGTTGAGGGTGCGATTGGCGGTGTCGTTGGCGCGACTGCACTGATGATGCTGGTCGTTTTCCTCATGAACCGCTATACCAGTTTGGACATTCATTATGCCGGTGCGGCTGTTATGGGAGCTGCGGGCGCGGTCATCGGACAGATCGGTGACCTGTCGTTCTCGATCATCAAGCGCCAGACCGGTATCAAGGACTATGGACATATTTTTCCGGGTCATGGCGGCGTGCTCGACCGCTTTGACAGCGTGATTTTTGTCGCGCCGGTCGTCGAGCTCGTCCTGCGTGTTCTTGGCCCGACCGTGTAATATTGCGGAGGAAATTGTGATACAATGAAAAAGCATCTATCTATTTTGGGTGCGACCGGCTCGATCGGCACACAGACCATTGATATTTTGTCCTCGATCGATGCCGAGGTGGTCGCACTGACCACCAATCGGAATATCAAGCTGCTCGAACAGCAGGCGCGCGCACTGCATCCCAAGCTGTGCGTTGCGTTTGACGAGACCGCCGCACGCGATCTCAAAATCGCCCTTGCCGACACCGATATTACGGTCATGAGCGGCATGGACGGTCTGGTCGCAGCGGCGACCCATCCGGACTGCGATACGGTTGTGACCGCGGTGGTCGGCATGGTTGGACTGCTGCCCACACTGGCCGCTATTGACGCCGGCAAGGACATCGCGCTTGCCAACAAGGAGACGCTGGTCTGCGCAGGCGGACTGGTCATGGAGGCGGCACGCAAAAAGGGTGTGCACATCCTGCCGGTAGACTCCGAGCACTCGGCTATCTTCCAGTGCGTGCAGGCGTGCCAGGGCAATCCGCTCGATAAGATCATCCTGACCGCTTCGGGCGGCCCGTTCTTCGGCAAGACTGCGGAAGAGCTGCGCACGGTCACCCGGGAACAGGCGCTCAAGCACCCAAACTGGTCGATGGGTGCCAAGATCACGACCGACTCGGCGACCATGATGAACAAGGGACTGGAATTGATCGAGGCCATGTGGCTGTATGATCTGCCGCAGGAGAAGATCGAGATCGTCGTGCATCGCGAGTCCATCATTCACTCGCTCATCGAGTTTGCCGACGGTGCGGTGCTCGCACAGCTCGGCGTACCCGATATGCGTCTGCCTATTCAGTACGCGCTGACCTATCCGGCACGTGTGCCCTGTAAGGTGCCGCGCCTGTCGCTCGCCGAAGTGGGCAAGATGACCTTCTATCTGCCCGATGACAAGGCCTTCCCGGCCATGAATCTGGCGCGTCAGGCGGCATCGCGCAAGGGCAACGCGGGTGCGGTTTTGAACGGAGCCAACGAGGCGGCAGTCGGCCTGTTTTTGAGCGATAAACTGCCGTTCTGGCGCATTCCGGAGCTGGTTGCACAGACCATGGAGCGCATTCCCTTTGTAAACGACCCCACCCTGGACGATATCCTGACGAGCGACCGCGAGGCGCGGGAAGCCGTGCTGTCGCTTGTCGGAGCCGAATGAGGTGAAAGAAAAATTTCTATGCTGGCAAACATTTTTTGGATCGTGATTGCCCTGCTGGGCTTTGGCCTGCTCATCATGGCGCATGAGTTCGGCCACTGCATCGCGGCCAAGCGCGGCGGTGTACAGGTCGACGAGTTTTGGATTGGTATGGGTCCCAAACTGCTGCAAAAGCAGGTCGGAGAGACGACCTATTGCCTGTGCCTGCTGCCGATTGGCGGCGCGTGCGTGATGAGCGGCGAGGATCAGGAGTCCGACAACCCGCGTGCATTCGGCAATGCTAAGTGGCTGACCCGCTTTATCATTCTGGTTGCAGGCGTGGTGATGAATTTCATTCTGGGCTTTGTCATCCTGCTGTGTCTGTCGTGGAACATCCAGCAGGAGGCCGTGCCGGTTATTGCGCAGTTCGCCGAGGGCTTTTCGTCACAGGGCGAGCAAGGACTGATGGAAGGCGACCGCATCCTGAAAATTGACGGATACCGCATTTTTACCGGCAGTGACGTGTCCGAGGGCTTGCGCCGCGGCGCGTCCGACGGAAAATTCGACTTTGTACTGGAACGTGACGGACAGAAAATTCAGGTAAACGGTGTAGAACTGGCCAATGACTTGGATTTGGGCGACGGACGAAAGGGCTACGGCCTGTACTTTGAGGTCGAGGATTTGACGCTGACGGGTCATCTGCGCTATGCACTGGTGCTGGCAGTCAATGACACCCGCATGGTTTGGCATAGCCTGGGCGACCTCATCACGGGCGCTGTCGGTGTCGACCAGCTTTCCGGCCCGGTGGGCGTAGTTGCGGTCACTGCACAGACCGCGCAGGCCGGTGCACTGCCGTTCTGGTCACTTCTGGCCTTTATCTCCATTAACCTTGGCGTCATGAACCTCTTACCCATCCCCGGACTGGATGGCGGACGCATTCTGTTCCTTCTTGTGGAGGGTGTCAGACGCAAGCCGCTCGACCGAAAGCTCGAGGGATATGTCAACCTTGCGGGCCTGTGCGCCCTGTTCGCGCTCATTTTGTACGTCACCGGACAGGACATCATGCGCCTGCTCTAACGGGAGGAATACAGAAAAATGGCACAAAAGACAAGACAGATTCACGTCGGTCCGGTCGCGGTCGGCGGCGGAGCCAAGATTGCGGTGCAGTCCATGACCAATACCGACACGCGGGACGCAGCGGCGACGCTTGCGCAGATTCGTGCGCTGGCCGATGCCGGATGCGAGATCGTTCGATGCGCCGTGCCCGACATGGACGCAGCGCGCGCACTCGCGGACATCTGTGAAGGCTCTCCTATCCCGGTCGTCGCGGACATTCATTTTGACTATCGCCTTGCCATCGAGTCCATCGCGGCAGGCGTGCATAAAATTCGCTTAAACCCGGGCAATATCGGCTCGGATGATCGCGTCAAGGCGGTCGTGCAGGCCGCCCGTGCGCGGAATATTCCCATCCGCATCGGCGTCAACTCTGGTTCGGTGGAGAAGAGTATTCTGGCAAAGTACGGTGCCCCGACACCTGAGGCACTGGTCGAGAGCGCACTTTATCATGCCTCTCTGCTGGAAAAGTTCGACTTTTACGACATCTGCCTGTCCATGAAGTCGTCGTCTGTGCCGTATACCATGCGTGCTTATCAGCTCGCCCACGAGCAGACCGACTATCCGCTCCATCTGGGCGTGACCGAGGCAGGCACGGAGTACATGGGTACGATCAAGTCGGCGGCTGGCATCGGCGGCCTGCTGGCACTGGGCATCGGTGATACCATCCGCGTGTCACTGACCGATGACCCGGTCAAGGAAATTTACGCCGCACAGGCCATTTTGAAGGCGGTTGGTTTGAACGATGACGGCGTGAACGTAGTCTCGTGTCCGACTTGCGGCCGCACGAGAATTGACCTCATCGGCATTGCCAAGGAGGTCGAGCAGCGCGTCGCGGGCATCCACGGCAAGAAGCTCAAGGTTGCAGTCATGGGCTGCGCGGTCAACGGACCGGGCGAGGCGCGAGAGGCCGATCTCGGCATCGCAGGCGGTGACGGCGTGGGACTGATCTTCCGCAAGGGCGAGATTTTGCGCCGTGTTCCGCAGGAAGAGCTTGTGGACGCACTCATGGACGAAATCGCAAAGTACGAAGCATAAGAAATCACGACGGTGGGGCGGCTGACAGCGGCCCCATCCGGCATTTTGGAACTTAGATTAGGAGTATCAAATTTTTATGGCAAAAACGCTTTCTGAGCTTTTTGATCGCTGTAAAAGTGAAACATATCAGGACTGCATGGGCGGAGAAGTGCGCTCGCTGGCGGTCAGTCACGATCATCAGCAGATGATCTGTCATGTGGCCTACCAGAAACCCATCTCGCTCGAGCATCTGGACGGACTGGGCAAGGAAATTGCGCAGGCGTATGGGCTGACACGCTTTTCCATCGCACCGCGCTACCAGATGGACGCGCTGACCCCGGAGTACATCGACCTGCTTCGGCAGGACTTGTGCCATCGCATGCCGTCGGCAACCGGTCTGTTGGCAGCCAGCCGCTGGGATTTTGCCGACGGTCATCTGCGCATCTCGATGGGCGACACCGCACGCGGCTATTTCTCGGTTGCGCTGCGCCAGATGCAGGAGCGCATTGAGACCGAGACTGGACAGCGCGTTGTCGTCGAGGCCGTGCCATTTGCCGAGGAGCAGGTCGAGAAGATCATCGAGAGCCAGCATGCGGCACGCAATGCCGCACTCAAAGCCGCGATGGATGCCATGCCGGTAGCCGAACCCATGCCCGAGAAGCCGCGTAAAAACCTCAAGGTGCGTCCGGCAGGGGAGAGCGGCGGATATCAGCGTCCCAAGGTGGAGAAGGTCGCGGACGAAAACCTCATCTTGGGCAAGCTGTACACCGAGGAACCCATCCCGATCCGCGACGCGCTGGGTGAGTTCGACCGCGTGACCATCAAGGGCGACGTGTTCTTTGTTGATCACCGCGAGATTACCAGCAAAAAGACCGGCAAGGAGTGGGTCAAGATTGCGTTCGATATCACCGACAACACCAACTCCATCCGCGTCTCCAAGTTCATGGCCAAAGATCAGGCGGGTGATATCGTGTCGGCCATCAAGACCGGCATGCACCTGATCGTGCAGGGCAAGATCAGCTTTGACAGCTACGAGAAGGAGAGCATTCTGGAGCCGACCGCGATCGTCAAGTCTAAGAAGAAGATTCGTATGGATAATGCGCCGGAAAAGCGTGTCGAGCTGCATCTGCATACCAATATGAGTGCGATGGACGGCGTATCCGACACCAAAGATCTCATCAATCGCTGTAAGGCATGGGGCTGGCCGGCGATGGCGATTACCGACCACGGCTGTGCGCAGGCGTTCCCGCTGGCGCTGCACGTCGTGGACGGTAAGGAAGCGGACTATCCCAAGATTCTGTATGGTGTCGAGGCTTATTACGTGAACGACGCAGCGGCAGTTTCGGTTGTGCGCGGTGATCTGGACGGCAGCCTGGATGGTGATTTTATCGTCTTTGACCTCGAGACCACTGGATTAAAGCCCACAACCGAGGAGATCACCGAGATTGCAGCGGTACTGGTGCGAGAGGGCGAGATCAAGGACTCGTTCCAGACTTACGTCAACCCGCACAAACCCATTCCGCCCGAGATCACCGAGCTGACCGGCATTTCGGACGAGACGGTTGCCGATGCACCCGACCTGCCCGAAGCGCTGGACAAGTTCTTTGCGTTTATGGGTGACCGCGTGCTGGTCGCACACAACGCAGGGTTTGACCTGTCTTTCCTCAAGGCGGCGTGCAAAAAACTGGACATTGAGCGCGAGTTTACTTACATCGACACGCTGGAAATGTCGCGCATCATGCTGCCGCATCTGAGCCGGTTTAAGCTCAACATTCTGGCCAAGGAGTTGCAGGTCGGTCCGTTCGAGCATCACCGCGCGAGCGAGGATGCCGCTGTGCTCGGACGCATCTGGGTCAAACTGCTTGACAAACTCAAACACGAGCAGCACGCGAGCAAGATTTCCGATATCAACCCGCTGCTTGCCGGACTGCGTGCCAAGGAGGGCGGTCTCAAAAATTTGCCCCGCCATCATTTCATTATTCTGGTGCAAAATCAGGTCGGTCTGAAAAACCTGTACAAGCTCATTTCGTACAGTTTTCTCGATCATTTTTACCGTCGTCCGCTGATGCCGCGTTCCGAGCTCATCAAGCACCGCGAGGGACTGATTTTCGGTTCGGCCTGCGAGGCGGGTGAGCTGTTTCACGCGGTGGTCGAGGGCAAACCGTTTGAGGAACTCAAACGCATCGCGGATTTCTACGACTATCTGGAAATCCAGCCCATCGACAACAACCGGTTTATGATTGCCAAGGGCATCGCGGAGGACGAAGAGACGCTGCGCGACTATAACCGCACGATTTTGAAGCTGGCCGATGCACTGGGTAAACCGTGCTGTGCGACCGGTGACGTTCACTTCCTCGACCCCGAGGACGAGGCCTACCGCCGCATTCTGATGGCAGGACAGGGCTTCCCGGATGCCGACAATCAGGCGCCGCTGTACCTCAAAACCACCGAGGAAATGCTGGGAGAGTTCGCGTATCTGGGCGAAGACCGTGCCTATGAGGTTGTAATTACCAATCCCAACAAAATTGCGGACATGCTCGACCCCATCCGTCCCATTCCGCGCGAGAACTACCCACCGAAGATCGAGGGTTCAGCCGAGGAGCTGGAAACCATGTGCCGCGAGAAGGCAAAGCGCATGTACGGCGATCCGCTGCCTGAGATCGTGCAGGCAAGACTGGACCGTGAGCTCAAGTCCATCATCGGCAACGGCTACGACGTGATGTACATGATCGCGCAGAAGCTGGTCAGTAAGTCGCTTCAGGACGGCTATCTGGTCGGCTCGCGTGGCTCGGTCGGCTCGTCGCTCGTGGCTTTTATGTCCGATATCACCGAGGTAAACTCGCTCGCACCGCACTATCTGTGCCCGGAGTGCAAGTATTTCGAGCTGCACGAGAACGAGGGCGTGGGCTGCGGCGTGTGCCTGCCCGATAAGGTTTGCCCGCGCTGCGGCACACCGCTCAAAAAAGAAGGATTTTCCGTACCGTTCGAAACCTTCCTTGGTTTTAACGGCGATAAGGTGCCCGATATCGACCTGAATTTTTCGGGTGAGTATCAGCCGCGCATCCATAAATATACCGGTGAACTGTTCGGTCACGACCACGTGTTCCGTGCGGGAACGATTGCGACGGTCGCGGAAAAGACCGCTTACGGTTATGTCAAAAAGTACATGGAAGAGCGCGGCATTGAGTGCTCGCGTGCCGAGGAAAACCGACTGGCCGCAGGCTGCACGGGCATTCGACGTACAACCGGCCAGCATCCGGGCGGTATCGTCGTTGTGCCCAAGGAAGTCGAGATTTACGACTTCTGCCCGGTACAGCACCCGGCGGATGACCCGACCTCGGATATCATCACCACCCATTTCGAGTACCACTCCATCGACGCAAACCTGTTAAAGCTCGATGAGCTCGGCCATGATGATCCGACCATCATCAAGCATCTGGAAGACCTGACCGATGTCAACGCGCAGGAGATTCCACTCGATGACCCCGACGTTATGAGCTTGTTTACGTCCAATCGAGCGCTGCACTATGTTGACGATGCCCCCGACCCCATTCTGGGCGACCTGGGCTGTCTGGCTGTGCCCGAGTTCGGTACCAAGTTCGTTCGCGGCATGGTCAAAGATACCAAACCGACCACCTTTGACGACCTGCTGTGTATCTCCGGTCTGTCACATGGTACCGACGTATGGCTGGGCAACGCGGCCGATCTGGTCGCGTCGGGCATTCCGCTGAATGAATGCATCTGCTGCCGTGACGATATCATGAACTATTTGATTGGTAAGGGCGTAGAACCTAAGCTGGCGTTCCAGACCATGGAATCGGTGCGTAAGGGTAAGGGACTCAAACCCGAGATGGAAGAGGCCATGAAGGCGAACAATGTGCCCGATTGGTACATTGATTCGTGCAAAAAGATCAAGTATATGTTCCCCAAGGCGCACGCAGTGGCTTACGTTATGATGGCGTTCCGCATCGCGTGGTTCAAGGTGCATAAACCGCTTGCATTCTATTCGGCGTACTTCTCAGTGCGCGCCAAGGGCTTTGACGCTTCTTGCATGATCAAGGGCGACGCGGTCTGTCTGGATAAAATCCGCGAACTGCACCGCAAGGACGTGGACAAGACCATCTCGGCAGCCGAAAAGGATACCCAGACCACGCTCGAGGTGTGCCACGAGTTCTATAAGCGCGGTTTCATCTTCGAGCCGATGGATGTTTACAAGTCGGACGCGACCAAGTTCATCGTGACCGAAAAGGGACTCATCCCGCCGTTCACCTCCATGCCGGGTATCGGTGAACAGGCAGCGCTCAACATCGTCGAGGAGCGCAAAAAGGGACGCTTCCTGTCGGCAGAGGAACTGTCGGTGCGCTGTCCCAAGGTGTCCAAGTCGGTCATCGAACTTTTGGGCGAGATCGGTGCGCTCGGCTCCATGCCGCGCAGTACCCAGATCAGCCTGTTTGGATAAAAATAATGTTCCGGGAATCTTTCAGGGTTCCCGGAACCCTTTCTTTTTATGAGGAGGTGGAAGATGTTCTTTGAATCTCGCGAGCGGGCACGCCGCAATCCGGCGCAGTATCCCAAGACCGCAAATCAAACGTTCACAGAAAAACGCACTGTACCGTCTGTCACGAACCGCAGTCAGCCGGTCAAGGACACCGGGGAACCGCTCCGAAAACGCAACCGTCATACCTATCACCGCAAACCCTATGCAAAATTACGTCTGTTTGCGCTGGCCTGCTCGGCCATCTTCCTGCTTCGGCTGGCGTACATGCTGTATGGCTGGTTGTTTGGCTGACAGCAGCGGGTGCGCATTCGGGATTAGGAAAACAGCCGTATAAAAACAGAATTTGGCTTGACATTGGGCGGAATGCGTGCTAAGATTTTAGCATGATAAATTACAAAAGGGAGAAGCGAGAATCATGAACCGCTATCAGATTTCGACCCCGGAGGGAACCCGCGATTTGCTGTTTGCACCGGCACGCCGCCTGCGTGCTGTCGAGCAGCGCGTACGGCAGTCGCTGGAAGATCGGGGATACAGTGAGGTCATCACACCTGCCATCGAGTATTACGACGTATTTGCACAGGCAAACCCGGCGGTCGGACAGGAAAACATGCTCAAGATCGTGGATCGTGCCGGACGCATCTGCGTGGCACGTCCAGACAATACCACGCCCATTGCGCGCATCGCAGCCACCCGTCTGGAGGGTGCTGAGCTGCCGGTACGACTGTATTACAGCCAGAAGGTGTTTCGCTCGATTGCCGAGGGACACGGACACAAGAGCGAGTTTTTGCAGGTGGGTGCCGAGCTGATTGGTTCGGACGGACTGGAAGCCGATCTGGACATTCTGACAGCGGCCTTTTCCGCACTCGAACAGGCCGAGGCGGGCAGCTTCCGCATCGAGCTTGGTCACGCCGAGATCTACAAGGCGCTCATTGAGGCGCTGGGCGTAGACGAGCAGACGGCTGAGGACATTCGCCGCCTGATTGAGAACAAGTCCTTTGCTGCGCTGGGCGACGCACTGGCACCTTATCAGGGCAGCGCAGCCTATCAGGCACTTTGCGCAATGCCGCAGCTGTTCGGTGGTGTAGAAGTGCTCGATCAGGTTGAGCACATGACTGGCAACATGCGCGTGCTGGCCGCGGTGGCTTACCTCAGACGGGTCTATACCGCACTCGAGCAGGCTGGATTTGGTGAGTCGGTGATTATCGATCTGGGTCTGGTACACGAGATGGATTACTACACCGGCATCATGTTCCGCGGTTATCTGGGCGGCGCGGGTGCCGCCATTCTTGCAGGCGGACGATACAACGCACTGTGCGCCAAGTTCGGCCGTGATTTACCCGCCGCAGGCTTTGGCATTGATGTCGAGCGTATTGCCGAGACCGGCAGCGAGGCTGATAACCGTCAGGTGCGCGACACCATCCGCATTGCACTGACCAAGGGACGACTGGAGAAAAAGACCCTTGCCCGTATGAAAGCTGCGGGGTATGATATCAGTGAGCTGGAAAGTCCGTCGCGCAAGCTGATTTTCCGTCTGCCGAATACCAATATCGAGGTCGTGCTGGCCAAGGCTGCCGATGTTATTACCTACGTCGAACACGGTGTATGTGATCTGGGCGTCGTCGGTAAGGACACCATCATGGAAAAGGGCGGTTCGTTCTACGAGATGGTCGATCTGGGCTTCGGCAAGTGCCGTTTTGCACTGGCAACCAAGAAGGGAAAGACCATTTACGGCAATTACCGCACGCCGGTCATCGCCACCAAGTACCCCGAAGTCACCCGTGCATTTTTCAGCCGCAAGAATATGGACGTCGAGACCATCAAGATCGAAGGTTCGGTCGAGCTGGCACCGCTTCTGGAGCTGGCAGACGCCATTGTGGATATCGTCGAGACCGGTTCGACGCTCAAGGAAAACGGTCTGGAGGTCATTGAGGACGTTGCGCCCATTTCGGCACGCGTCATCGTCAATCTGGCCTCGGCCAAGATGAATAAGACCGCCATCCAGCGCATCATCAGCGACCTGGAACGCGGCGGAGAGGAGCAGTAAAACCATGTTTCTGAAGACAGTTCTGGCGGACGGCAAGGCTGAGCAGCAGGTCATCCGCGAGATGAAACAACGTGCCGCAGCGGCGCGCAGCGATATTGAAAAGACGGTTGCGGCGGTTATGGCCGATGTGCAGGCACGCGGTATGGAAGCCGTCCGGGAATATGCTGAGAAGTTTGACGGCAAGGCACCGTACATCGTATCGCAGGAGACCATCGACGCAGCGTATGAGCGCTGCGACCCGACCGTCCGTACCGCACTCGAGCGGGCAGCTAAGAACATCCGGGATTATCACGAGCAGATGCTCGCACGCACTTGGGAATACGAGCGTGCACCGGGCGAAAAGCTGGGTCAGACCGTGCGCGGCCTGACGCGCGTGGGTCTGTACGTGCCGGGCGGCACGGCGGCCTATCCGTCGTCGGTGCTGATGAACGCCGTCCCGGCCAAGGTTGCAGGCGTTGAGGAACTGATCATGGTCACACCGCCGACCGAAAACATGTCGGACGCTGTGTTGACCGCGGCTAAGATTGCGGGCGTCGACAAGGTCATCGCCATCGGCGGTACACAGGCCATCGCGGCGCTGACCTATGGCGCAGACTGGATTCCGCAGGTTGACAAGATCGTCGGCCCGGGCAATGCTTACGTCGCAGCGGCAAAAAAGATGGCCTACGGCACGGTCGATATCGACATGATCGCAGGACCATCCGAGGTGCTGGTTATCGCTGACTACACTGCAAACCCGACTTGGGTTGCAGCCGATCTGCTGTCGCAGGCCGAGCATGACAAGCTGGCGTCTGCTGTCTTGCTGACCGATTCCATGGCACAGGCACAGGCTATTTCGGCTGAGATGGAGCGTCAGGCCAAGGAACTGCCTAGATGGGAGATCATCCGCGAGTCTGTGGAAGGCTACGGCTGCGCAGTCGTGTTTGAGGAACTGGAAGACGCCTGTGCAATGGCGAATGTCGTCGCACCCGAGCATCTGGAAGTCGTGACTGACAATCCGCGTCAGTGGTTACCCTATCTCAAAAATGCCGGCGCGATCTTCCTCGGACAATATGCACCCGAACCGCTGGGCGATTATATGGCAGGCCCCTGCCACGTACTGCCGACTTCGGGTACAGCGCGCTTTTTCTCGCCGCTGTCTACCGATACGTTCCTGAAGAAAACCTCGGTCATCGAATATTCGCGCGGTGCGCTGGAAAATCTGGCTGATGATATCATCGCACTAGCAAAATGTGAAAAATTGGATGCGCATGCGAACAGTGTCGCCGTGCGCTTTGGAAAATAACAGGAGGTACCCATGAGAGGAGAGACCACCATCCGGCAGGCGACCATCTGCCGGGAAACCAAGGAAACCCAGATTGCCCTGTACCTGAATCTCGAGGGAGGCGAGCGTAAGATTGAGACCGGTATCGGATTTTTCGATCACATGCTGGGTAGCTTTGCAGTACACGGCGGTTTTGGACTGATTTTGAAGTGCACGGGCGATCTGGAAGTAGACGGACATCATACGGTTGAGGATGTCGGTATCGCTCTGGGTCAGGCTCTTGCCCGTATTCTGGGCGACCGCGCAGGCATTGCACGCTTTGGCTCGTCGTATGTTCCTATGGACGAGGCGCTGGGCTTCTGTGCATTGGATATCTCAGGCAGGCCGTATCTGGTTTACGATGCACTCATGCCGCAGCCCATGTGCGGACAGTATGACACCTGCCTGACCGTGGAATTCATGCGTGCATTCGCCACCCATGCCGGCATTACCCTGCACCTCAAGAGCATGTATGGTGATAATGCTCATCATATCACCGAGGCACTATATAAAGCACTCGCTCGCGCATTGCGTCAGGCGGTCACCGAAACCGGTGGGGAAGTGCTGAGTGCAAAAGGCGTTCTGTAAGAGCGGAAAACCCGCCCGCAGGCGAAATAAAGCTTTCGCTCAAGCCTTTCTCGAAAGGCTTGCAGGTTCTCAGGGCAGCGCCCTGAGTCGCCATCCGCAGATGGCGAAATCCCCTCTGGATTCCCGGTGGCCGACCCGGGAATCCACCAAAACAAAAAAATAAACGCGTCCCGCAGGACGCGCAGATTTTATACCATCCTCACCACAAGGAGGAAACATGAGCTATATTGCAATCGTAGATTACGGCGCGGGAAATCTCATGAGCGTGCATAATTCACTCGATTTTCTGGGCTATGACAATAAAATCGCCAGCACACCGGACGACCTCGCAGACGCATCCGGTGTTATCCTGCCCGGCGTGGGCGCATTCCCGGACGCGATGCAGGCGCTGAAGGACTCCGGCCTGCTGGAAGCTGTGCTGGACGTAGCACAGAATAAACCCTTTCTCGGCATTTGTCTGGGTATGCAGATGCTGTTTGAACAGTCGGAAGAGGTACGCCCCTGCCAGGGACTCGGCCTGCTGCCGGGCAGCATCAAACGCATCCAGACCGACTATAAATTGCCGCAGATCGGCTGGAATGGCCTGCACATCGTGCATCCAAATGCCCTGACACAGGGCTTAAACGAGGGCGATGCGGTGTACTTTGTCCATTCCTTCGCCGCCTGCCCGACCGACCCTGCCGATCTCGCCTGTGTGACTGACTACGGCGTGGAAGTCCCAGCCATGGTCGCACGCGGCAACGTGTTCGGCTGCCAGTTCCACCCGGAAAAGAGCGGGGAAGTCGGTCTGAAAATCCTGAAAAACTTTGCGGCACTGACGGAGGAACGCGCATGAAGATTTTACCTGCAATCGATTTGAAAGATGGCCAGTGCGTGCGCCTGCAAAAGGGTGACTACGGCACGGCACATAAGGTTGCCGAGGACGCAGTACAGACCGCCCGCGGCTTTTTGGCTGCCGGTGCCGACCTCATCCACATGGTCGATCTGGACGGTGCCAAGGACGGCAGCCATGCAAATTACGACGTGGTCAAGCGCGTCATCGAGCAGACCGGCGCGGCGGTTGAGCTGGGCGGAGGCATCCGCACGATGGCCGACGTAGACGCAGTGCTTGCGCTGGGCGTTTCGCGTGTGATCATTGGCTCGGCGGCTGTGCGCAACCCGGAATTTGTGCGCGAGGCAGTCCAGAAGTACGGCGAAAAAATCGCGGTCGGCATTGATGCACGTTCCGGCACTGTGCGTACCGACGGTTGGCTGAGTGACTCGGGCGAGGATTACATTTCTTTTGCCAAGAAGATGGCCGATTTTGGCGTACAGACCATTATTTTCACCGACATCGACAAGGACGGCATGCTGGAAGGCCCGAACTTTGACCAGCTGGGTGCGCTGCGGCAGGCCGTTTCGTGCGCGATCGTCGCCTCGGGCGGCGTGACGACGCTTGAGGATATCCGCCGCCTGCGTGAAGCAGGCATTGACGCGGCCGTTGCGGGCAAGGCGGTCTATACCGGTGCACTTGACCTCGCTGCGGCCATCAAGGAGGCGGAATAACATGCTGGCAAAACGTATTATTCCCTGCTTGGACGTCAAGGACGGCCGCGTGGTCAAGGGTGTGAATTTTGTCGGTCTGCGTGATGCGGGTGACCCGGTCGAACTTGCCAAGGCCTATTCCAAGGCAAGCGCGGACGAAATTGTATTTTTAGATATCACCGCGACGCATGAAAACCGCGATACCATCGCAGACGTGGTGCGCCGCACCTGCCGGGAGGTCTTTGTTCCGGTCACGGTCGGCGGCGGTATCCGTACGGTCGAGGACTTTAAGGAGATTTTGCGCGCGGGCGCGGATAAGATCTCGGTCAACTCGGCGGCAGTTAAAAATCCCGACCTTATCAACGGTGCAGCCGAGAAATACGGCAGTCAGTGCGTGGTCGTAGCCATCGACGCACGTCATTCGGGGCAGACCGAGAGCGGCTTCGAGGTCTACACGGCAGGCGGACGCAATCCCACCGGCATTGACGCGGTCGCTTGGGCGCGCGAGGTTTACGAGCGCGGCGCAGGTGAAATTCTGCTGACCTCAATGGATCGAGACGGCACCAAGTCGGGTTTTGATCTGGCGCTGACCGATCTGGTATGTAAAATTGCACCCATCCCGGTCATCGCATCGGGCGGCTGCGGTACGCTTGACCACTTCAGCGACGTATTCGAGCAGACGGGTGCAGACGCGGCGCTGGCGGCTTCGCTGTTCCACTATGGCGAGCTGACTATTTCTGAGGTCAAAGACCATCTGGCAGGCCGGGGCGTTCCGGTACGCCGGGTGTAAGATCAGTGCCGATTCCGGCATTCAAAGAAGGGAACAATCATGGATTTAAGCAAATTTTTTGTCAAAGCACCGCTGATTCCGGTGATCTGTCAGGACAGCGCAAACGGTGAGGTGCTCATGCTGGGCTATGCCAATGAAGAAGCACTCGCGCGCACCATGCAGACCGGAACGGCTTGGTTTTTCTCCCGTTCCCGCCAGAAACTGTGGAACAAGGGCGAAACCTCGGGCAATTTTATTTACGTCGAGCGCATTTTATCCGACTGCGACGACGATACCCTGATTTATCTGGGCAGACCGTGCGGTCCGGTGTGCCATACCGGCAACCGCACCTGCTTCTTTACGACCCTTTGGGAAAAAGATGAGCGAAAGGACGAGAATCAATGAACGCATTTGAACAGATGGAAGCGGTCATTGCGCAGCGCCGTGCGCAGCCGATGGAAGGCTCCTATACCTGCTACCTGTTTGACAAGGGACTGGACAAAATCCTCAAGAAGGTGGGCGAGGAGTGCGCCGAGACCATTATCGCGGCCAAAAATGGCGATAAGACCGAGCTGATTGGTGAGATCAACGACGTATTCTATCACATGATGGTGATGATGAACGAGTGCGGCGTGACGCTCGAGGATGTCTGCAAGGAAATGGACGTCCGTGCAGCTAAGATCGGCAACCTCAAGCAGTTCCACGTCTCCGACCACAACACCTGATCACCCGAAAGAGGACTTTATGAGACGCAAGGAACGAGAGGTCAAAGAGCGCGAGGCCATCGAGGAGATTTTGCGCGCCTGCAAGGTGTGCCGTCTGGCTATGAATGGCGAGGACGGCGTGCCCTATGTCGTACCGCTGAACTTTGGCTACACTTGGAGCGGAGAACAGCCGGTATTCTACCTGCACAGCGCGCAGTCTGGACGCAAACTCGATCTTCTGGCCAAAGACGCGCGTGTCTGTTTCGAAATGGACTGCGATTATGTGCTGGAAGGGAAGGCGGACGACGCCTGCACCTACACCAACCGGTACGCCTCGGTCATCGGAACAGGACGGTGTGAGCTGATCGCCTCGGACGAGGAAAAGGAAGCCGGTTTGCGCTGCCTGATGCAGCACGTCGCAGGCGATCAGGACTGGAAATTCGATCCTCGATGGATGGGAAAGACCGCTGTGCTACGTGTGCGCACCGAACAGCTGACCGCAAAACGGCATTAAATATTGCGTGACCGCTTATGTCGCGGTTACAGACAGAGCAGCTCGACCGGCTGCTCTTTTTGCGTGCGATTTTTCGGCAAAAAATGCGAATACGGTTTGCATCAAGCAGCATTCTGTATTATAATTTCTATGACTGCATTAGAAAGCGAAGTGTTTGATACATGAGATACATCAAATTCGGACAAGATACCGAATCGAATATTTTTAACCAGCTCGACGACAAAAAGCGCGAGCTTGCCGCGCGCGGTGTGGATGTCATCAATCTGTCCATCGGTACACCCGATTTTCAGCCGGATGCACATGTCATGCAGGCGGTCGCACAGGCGGCAACCGATCCGGAGAACTATAAGTACTCCATGAACGACACTCCGGAGCTCATCCAGGCCGTACAGGATTGGTACGCACGCCGCTACGATGTCAAGCTGGATGCCGACCAGATTATGTCGGTTTCGGGATCGCAGGAGGGCATCGCGCATGTTGCGTTCCCGTTTGCCGGCCCGGGCGATCTGGTGCTCGCACCCGATCCGGGTTACCCGATCTTTACCTTTGGCCCCATGATGACCGGTGCTGAGCTGGGTCTGTATCCGCTCTACGCAGAGAAGGGCTGGATTCTGGACTTTGCCGATATTCCGGACGATGTAGCTGACCGTGCCAAGATGATCGTCGTATCCTATCCGAACAACCCCACCACCGCCGTGGCTGACCGTGACTTCTATGTCAAGCTGGTCGAATACGCCAAGAAGCACGACCTGATTGTGCTGCACGATAATGCATATTCCGATCTGGTCATGGATGGCGGTCAGGGACTGTCCTTCCTGTCCATTCCGGGCGCGATGGATGTCGGCATCGAGTTCAACTCGCTGTCCAAGACCTACAACCTGACCGGCATGCGCGTCTCGTTTGCCGTTGGCAATCGCGATGTCATCCGTCGTTTCCACGACTTCCGCTCGCAGATTGACTATGGTATGTTCTACCCGGCACAGGCTGGTGCGGTGGCCGCGCTGAACGGCCCGCAGGATATCGTCGAGCGCAACCGCTCGGGCTATCAGGCACGCCGTGATGCGCTGTGCGGTGGTCTGCGCAGCATCGGTTGGGACGTACCCGATTCCAAGGGCAGCATGTTCGTCTGGGCCAAGATTCCGGAGGGCTACGCGACTTCGGCAGAGTTTGTACTCGACCTGATGGACAAGACCGGTGTCATCTGCGTACCCGGTCTGAGTTTTGGCGAGCAAGGCGAGGGCTATGTGCGCTTTGCACTCGTCGTACCGCCCGCACGCATGGAGGAAGCTGTCCGCCGTATTAAGGATAGCGGTATTTTGAACCGCGCATAAGGAGAATAAAATGAAACTGATTTCCTGGAACGTCAACGGCCTGCGCGCATGCGTAGGCAAGGGCTTTTTTGAATTTCTCGAACGTGAGCAGCCCGACATGATGTGCTTGCAGGAGACCAAGCTCCAGCCCGAGCAGGCACCCGAAGTTGAGGGCTATTATGATTATTGGAACTCGGCAGATAAGAAGGGTTACTCGGGTACTGCGATTTTTTCCAAGACCGAGCCGATTACGGTCACCTATGATATCGGCATCGATGTGCACGACCACGAAGGCCGCGTCATCACGGCTGAGTATCCGGAATTTTACCTCGTGACCGTCTATGTTCCGAACTCGCAGGATGGCCTGAAACGTCTGGATTATCGCATGACCTGGGAGGACGACTTCCGCGCATATTTGCAGGCACTGGACCAGAAAAAGCCGGTCATTGTCTGCGGCGATATGAATGTCGCGCACAAGGAAATCGACCTCAAAAATCCCAAGACCAACCGTAAAAACGCTGGTTTTACCGATGAAGAACGCGCAAAAATGACCGAACTGCTGGACGCTGGCTTTGTCGATACCTTCCGCCATTTCTATCCCGAGGTAGAGGGCGTGTACTCGTGGTGGAGCTATCGGTTCAAGGCGAGAGAGAAAAACGCAGGTTGGCGTATTGACTACTTTTTGGTGTCCGAGCGGTTCATCGACCGCGTCAAGGACGCACGCATTTTGACCGATGTGTTCGGCAGCGATCACTGCCCGGTGGTGATTGAACTTGCATGACGAGACAGAATGGTATTGGTACGGGGAACAGATAGAGACCCCCGATCCCTATGACCGACCGGATTTTGCAGCCCGGTGGCCGGAGGAGCACGATGAGGACGAACCTGCCTGCGATCCGATCACTGGACTGCCGCTGACACCGTGCGCGGTGTGCGGTATGGACACGGTACCCGAGGGCGGAATGGGCTTTGTGTGTCCGATTTGCGGCTGGCAGGTCGATGCAATGTTGCAGGATGAATGGGAGCCGAGCGCTTGCAATCACGGCCTGAGCCTGCTGGAAGCACAGCTGAACTTTCGGACATTTGGCTGGAGTGATCCGGCGATGCTGATAGAAGGAGAAGAAACGAACGATGCTGAATTTTAGAAATGATTACAGTGAGGGTGCACATCCGACGATTTTGGAGGCTATGCGGCAGAATAACCTCACGCCGGTCATCGGATACGGAATGGACGAGTACTGCGCACACGCAGCAGCTATGATTCGTGAGCGTTTTGGCTGCCCGTCGGCCGATGTACATTTTCTGGTAGGCGGCACCCAGACCAATCTGACCATGATTGCGTCCACGCTGCGTCCCTACGAGGCAGTGATCTGTGCAGACACCGGACATATCAACGTGCACGAGACCGGGGCGATCGAGAGCACCGGTCACAAGGTGCTGACCGTGCCCAAGGAGGACGGCAAGCTGACCCCGGCAGACGTGCTGTCGGTGGTACGCAGCCACCCGGACGAGCACATGGTCAAACCGCGCATGGTTTACATTTCGCAGTCTACCGAAGTCGGTACGGTTTACACCCGTCACGAGCTGGAAGCACTGCGCGCAGTCTGCGACCGTCAGAACCTGCTCTTGTATCTCGACGGCGCGCGTCTGGCCAGCGGTATGACCGCGGAGGACTGCGACCTTATCCCTGCCGACCTGCACCGCCTGTGCGATGCATTCTACATCGGCGGCACCAAGAATGGTGCACTGTTTGGCGAGGCGCTGGTGCTGGTCAACGACGCACTCAAGCCCGATTTCCGCTACATGATTAAGAACCGCGGTGCAATGCTGGCCAAGGGCTGGCTGCTGGGCATGCAGTTCGAGGGCCTGTTCACCGGTGACCTGTACTTCACCCTTGGCCGTCACGCCAATGCCATGGCTGCACGCCTGCGCGACGGACTGATCGCAAAGGGCTACGAGCTGGCCTATCCGTCCACGACCAACCAGGTGTTTGCCGTGCTGGACAAGGATCAGATCTTTGAGCTGACCACCGAAGCCGCATTTGAGTTCACCAAGAACTGGGACGCAACCCATGACGTCGTACGCTTTGTCACCTCGTGGGCGACCAAGGCAGAGGATGTCGATGCGATGCTCGCGCTGCTGTAATAGAAGCATGAAAACCAGCCGTTCGGAGATCGGACGGCTGATTTTTTTGACCAACGAAAGGAGGGAAGACCAATGCAGCCGGAAGCTGTGCTCAAACAATTTTTTGGATACGATACATTTCGAGACAATCAAAAACCCTTGGTTATGCGCATTCTGGCCGGACAGGATGTTCTGGGCGTTATGCCAACCGGTGCGGGTAAATCGGTGTGTTATCAGATACCGGCACTCATGCGTCCCGGGCTTGCATTGGTCATCTCGCCTTTGATTTCGCTCATGCGTGACCAAGTGCGCACCCTGTGTCAGGCAGGCATTCCAGCGGCCTGTCTGACCAGTGCCCAGCCGGTCGAAGAGCGCACACGCATTCTGCGAGAGACCGCGCAGGGCAAGTACAAGCTGCTCTATGTCGCGCCCGAACGCCTGCAAACACCTAGTTTGCAAGCCCTGTGCCAGCGGGTGCGACTGTCGCTGATTGCGGTGGACGAGGCGCATTGCGTGTCCCAGTGGGGACAGGATTTTCGCCCAAGTTATCTGCGCATCACGGAATTTTTGCAGATTTTGCCCGAACGACCGCCGGTCTGTGCGTTCACGGCGACGGCCACCGAGCGGGTGCGTGGGGATATCATCCGGCTGCTCGGTCTGCAAGACCCGTTTCTATTGGTATCCGGCTTTGACCGTCCCAATCTGCGCTTTTTTGTCCACCATCCAGCCGATAAAAAGTCGGCATTGATTGCGGAACTGGCCGGAAGAAGAGAGCAGAGCGGCATCGTCTATTGTCTGACCCGCAAGCTGGTTGATGACGTGTACGGCATTCTGCACAGCCGGGGCTTTGCTGCGGCACGCTATCACGCCGGACTGGATGCCGAGACCCGTCAAACTGCGCAGGAAGATTTTCTCTATGACCGCAAGCGCATCATGGTGGCGACCAACGCTTTTGGCATGGGCATCGACAAGCCCAACGTGTCCTATGTCATCCATTACAACATGCCGCAGGACTTGGAAAGCTACTATCAGGAGGCCGGACGCGCGGGACGTGATGGGGAGATGGCCGACTGTATTCTGTATGCGAGCGAGTCGGACGTGCGTCTGTGCCGGTTTCTGATCGAAAACAGCCGGGATTTGTCCGATGATCTGGACGAGGAGGCGCGCCAGACTGCCTTGCAGCGTGATCTTGATCGATTGCGCAAAATGCGCTGGTACTGCCAGACCACCGACTGCCTGCGGCAGACTATGCTGCACTATTTCGGCGAGTCTTCTCCGTCCTACTGTGGCGGCTGCGGCAACTGCGGCACGCACTGGGCGTGGAAGGACGCGACTGTGGACGCACAGAAGATTGTCTCGTGCGTTTTTCGACTCAATCAGCGTGGCCGGACGGTCGGAAAGCGGTTTTTGATTGAGATTTTGCAGGGTCAGACGACCGAGCGGGTGCAGCAGAGCGGGCTGGAAAACCTGTCGACCTTCGGCATTATGCGCGGTGAGTCGGTGTACCATATCCGCTACATTCTGGACTGCCTCATCGCACAGGGCTATCTGACCTGCCGTGCGGAGGAACGTCCGATTGTACAGCTGAGTGCAAAATCTGGAGATATCATCAAAAAACGCTTGCCATTTTCGGTCAAATCACCCAAGGGCGTGCGCGCAGTGCCGGTACATCTGGGGGATGCCATGGGACCGGTCGACGAGAGCTTGCTCAAGGTGCTTGAGCAAACCTGTGACCGATTGGCCAAGCGTGCGGGTGTGCCGTCCTTCTCGATTTTTCCCATAACGGTACTGCGTGAGATGTGCAAGCGCATGCCGCGCACGGTGGACGAACTGGGGGACATTCCGGGTGTTGCGGCGCACAAGGCCAAGCGATACGGTCAAGCCTTTGTGGACAGTATCTCGGCTTACCGGCGCAGGCAGCAGGGCGATAGACCGTAATATAAAATTGCAAAAGAAAAAAGGTAGACGGCTGGAACAGGTCCAGATTGTCTACCTTTTTGTTGTTATGGACGGGTGCGCATGATTGTGAAGTGGAACAAGTCAGCGCGTAAGTAGTCGAGCGAGTAGAGCAGGGGATTGCCGCGCGAATCGTAATGAAACTGACGGAATCCAAAGGCATCATAGTGCGCGGGCAGATGGAGCAGGGCACGCAGCGGATCGTCCTCAGGCGGGATAAAGAGCTCGGTGAACGCGCGGCTGATCGACACGCCGCCGGTGTCCTCGAGATAGGAGAACAGCGAGTGCGGCGGATGCGCGGGGTCAATCTGATCGGTGTATTGGCAGGGCAGATAACCCAAGCTGGCCGAGATAATGCCGACTTCGGCGTGACGCACGCGCTGCAGGATGAAGAAGGGTTCATCCGCGGGCGTGTTGAAAAACTCGGACACATCGGCCGGAGCCGGTGCAATCGAGCAGGTAATATCGGATTTTTCTTCCACAATACCGGCATTTTCGATCATAGCACCCATACTTTGCAGCTGGGACAGATCGTTAGAAATGCGGCGGGGACGATCGAGCAGGTAGGTGCCCGAACCGTGGCGGGAGACGATCAGGCCGTCGCTGCGCAGCAGACCGAGTGCCTTGCGCCAGGTTTCGCGGCTGACCCCAAGACGCTGTGCCATTTGCAGTTCCGAGGGCAGCTTGTGCCCGGGTAAAAATTCTCCTGCATGATAGAGCGCCAAAAATGCCTCTTTTGCACATAAAGCAGAAGATTTGGGTTTCATGAATGTGGCCCTCCTTGAGATGGATCGCGATATGAGGATGCAAAAGGGAATAAAACTTAGTTCATTATATGTCGGTTAAAGTAAATTTTCAAGGGGGTAAGGTGTAAAAATATAGTCATATATTGTCATATTATACAAAAATTACGGTGTGTATCTGGAATAAACAATGAAAATGCGAAAGAGGTCTTTACAACTTATCTGCGAAGTGGTATAAAATGATTAAGAGGTCTATACGACTATTAGGAGCAGAGAGAAACTTTTGGAAGAAAGTGAGGAAAAAAGCATGATCTCAAACAAGTATGTCGCGCTGTTTGTGGTGGGATTCTTTGTGTACATCGCTTTGATGATACTCATTGCTTACCTGACCAGCCGCAAGGGCAGCACAAAGGGTGAGGATTACCTTATGGGCGGACGAAACGTCGGCCTGCTTCTGCTGATCTGCACGGCGGCAGCAACAGCAGTTGGCACCGGTACCTCGGTTGGTGCGACCGCAAACGGTTTCCGCGATGGCTGGCTGGGCGCGGTTTACCCGCTGGCAAACGCAATCGGTCTGATCACGGTTGCATTCTGTTTTTCGCATGTGCGTAAGTTTAAGTTCCGTACCCTGTGTGAGGAACTTCAGTTCTACTATGACGGCAGCCCGTACATGAGAAAGTTCATGTCGGTTGTTATTTTCATCGTCTCCATTGTCTGGGTCGGCAGCGCCATCAACGGCGGTGCAAACTATCTGGCATACCTCATCGGTATGGATATGATCCCGGCGAAGATCATTACGGTTTTGGCATTTGGCGTATATGTCTTCGTTGGCGGTTATATGGCAGTTGTATGGACGGACGCCATTCAAGCAATCCTGCTGTTCGGCGGTTTCGTTCTGATTGCCATTCTGGCAATCCCGGCCGCAGGCGGCTATGAGACCATCCGTGCAACCTATGAAGCAGCTGGCAATCCGGGTGCGATGACGGCATTCGGCCTGGGCTCTAAGGGTGTATTCGGTGTACTGGCTGTTGCACTGGCTTCCTACTACGGCGCAATGGCAGGCCCGACCGCACACATGCGCGTCTACACTGCGAAGTCTCCGGCAACCGCACGTAAGGCAATCCTGATCGCGGCAGCAGTCGTTGGCTGTTTCTCCATTCTGCCCGCAATCGTTGGTATGTCCGGTTTCACCATCGCAACCCAGAACGGTGCAGAAGCGGTTCTGAACAATCCTGATTTCACCTTTGCGTACATGGCAACCACGGTATTCCCGCCCGCAATCGGTCTGATTTGCCTGATTGCCGGCCTGTCCGCAATCATGTCTTCGGCAGACTCCGACGCCATCGCCGGTGTCACCACCTTCCTGACCGATGTTTACGCACTGATCTTCAAGAAGCCGGTCGAGGATGAAGAGATTCCGAAGTATTCGCGTATCATTCTGGTTATCATGCTGGTCGGTGCATTCTGCATGACCATCTTCGCAAGCGATATCATGGGTTACATCAATAACGTAATCGGTTCGTTTACGCCCGGTATGGCAGTTGCACTGCTGGTTGGCCGCTTCTGGAAGCGTGCAACCTGGCAGGGCGGCGTCGCTACCATGGCAAGCGGCATTCTGTTCGGCGTGTGCTATCTGACCATTGCACCGTTCCAGAGCTGGCTGGTCGGTATCTTCGCAGGTCCCGCACTGCCGGTTACCATCGTTACCCTGATCGTTGGCGTGATTGTCAGCCTGATGACGCCGCCTCCGGTACACACCGAGGAAGAGCGTGTTGCACTGGTTATCGCAGAGCGCAACCAGGAAAAGACCGCATCCATTCGATAAGCGATTCAAAGTTACAAAAAAGCAGACATAAACAAAAACGGGCAGTTGACAAACTGCCCGTTTTTGGCAACAATAGACAGGGAGGTAAAACATGGAGCTTTATTTTTTGAGCGTTGGCTACGGCGAGGCAATGGTGGTACTGGATGGAGCGCATTGCTTGCTGATTGATGGCGGCCCGGGCGTGGACGATGTGGCTTACACACAGCCCGGCACCATTCCGGCTGTTACCTTTTTAAAGGAAAAGCAGGTCGAGCGCATCGACTGCATGATCTGCACACACGTTCATAACGACCATGTCAGCGGTCTGCTGGAGGTTGCGCGGCAGTTTCCGGTGGATACATTCTGGTGTAACTGCCTGCACGCAGACAGTCCGGCAGCGGCAGTACGGACAGCCGAACCGGTCTGCGATCACGACCTGAGCATGCGGCTGTTTGCCGAAGGTCTGCGCCACTGGGAGGCACTTGTCGCCTGCCTGCACGCACAGAGAACGACCATGATCGAGCGCACAGCGACTGACAGCTTTGAACCATTATGGGACGGACTTTCCATTCGCCTGTTCGGCATGGACAAAACCCGTATGGAGGAACGCCGCCGCCAGTTTGCGGAATTTTGTGCCGAGACCGACCCGGAACGCCAGCTCACGCAGATGCGGGCGTTTGACAGTACGGAAAACCAGTGCAGTCTGGCATGCTGTCTGCAGACTGCGGACGGCTGGAAAGCCTTTTTGACCGGAGACCTGTGCAGCGGTTGGGATGAACGCTGCGCAAAGACCGATTTCCCGCGTGCCCAAGTGCTCAAATTGACCCACCATGGACAAAAGGACGGTCTGCCGCAAAGCCTGGTCGATGCATGCGACCCGGAGATCTTTGTCATGTGCGCCGATGCCGCCCGAACCTTCAACAGTGCCTGTGACGCAGTGTGCCTGCGTGCGCGGGAATACCTGAACGCACGCAACCGACCGGCACAGATTTACACAACCGGTCTGCTGGAAAATGCGTTTGGGACGCAGGATGACCGGATGCCGTGCGCACTGCGCTGCTGTCCGGGAGCCGCTGCGGATGCTTATTTTTCAGAAGGGAGTTTATGATCGCCGATGATTTTATACGAACGGCATTATAATTGGACACCGGAGGATACCAGACGGGACATCCCGTTTGCATTTTGCTGCCCATCAAACATCAAACGACTGCTGATTACCTTTACCTTTTCGCCGGGTGCGGAACAGCAGCCCGAGCGGTGCGAGATGGCAGTCGAGCGCGCACTCACGCGCTACTACGACCGTTACCCGCGGGACATTCAGCCCATGCAGTCCGAGCAGTTTTTTCCGATCAAGAACCTGATCACGCTGTCGCTCGAACGGGACGGCGTATATCTGGGCAATGCACATCGGTGGCAGACCGAGCAGGTGCATATTCTGACCACCAAACACGCTTCGCGCGGGTTTGAGCCGCCGTGCGCGATGGAAGGCACCTGGGCGGGCATGCTGCACATCCATGAGATTCTGTCTCAGGTGTGCGAGGGCTATCTGCGTGTAGAAGGGAGTGAGGACGCGTGAAATGGTATCCTGTTGAACTGCATACCCATACCGAGCACAGCGACGGTGATTTTACCCCGACACAGCTGGTACAAGCTGCCAAGGCGCGCGGCTTTGCCGGTGTTGCGCTGACCGACCATAATACCAAGTCAGGCACGACTGAATTCAATGCAGTGATCGCAAAAAGTGGACTGACCGGTGTACATGGCATCGAGTGGACGACCTACTGGGGACATATGCTGGTGCTGGGAGAATATACATATACCGACTGGCGCGGCGTTACGCCGGACATGATCGATGAGGCCATCAAGCGCATCCACGACCATTGCGGTTTGGTGGGCATTGCCCATCCCTTTGCACTGTCCAACCCGGTCAATACCGGTTACCATTGGGAGTTCCAGATTGCCGACTGGCAGGCGGTTGACTTTTTGGAAGTATGGTCGCGAGATAACGCGCCCTGCAAGGTGCAGAGCCTGCGCGCAATCGAGCTGTGGGAACAGCTGTTAAACCGTGGGTGCCACATCACCGCGACGAGCGGACGCGACTGGCACCGAGAGGATACCCGCTCGTATGCGCATACCTATGTAGGCATTGAAAATGAGTTCAGTGAACAGAACGTCTTGCAGGCAATCCGGGATAGCCGCATCTGTTTGGCGGCCGGACCGCTCCTGACCATGCAGGCGGAGACCGCACAGGGACCGGTCTATCCGGGACAGCAGACCGAGGCGGGAAATGTGACGCTCAAACTGTGCATGGACGATCAGACCATGCCGCATGACTGGGACTGCTCTGCCATCATTCCGGAGAAAATCGTGCTGGTACAGAATGGTGAGGTCATCGAGACGCTGCCGGTATGCGCAGAACAGACAGTCACGGTACAGACACAAAAGGGTTGGCTGCGCGCCGACCTGATCGGCCGTTATTTTGGACGGGAGGAGCAGCGCATTGCGCTCACCAATCCAATCTGGACGGCATAACGAGTCAATAAAGGAGGGCTTGCCATGTTGATCTATCTGGAAATTGCGCTGCGTTTGATCCTTGCGATGTGCATTGGCGGTGGAATCGGCTGGGAGCGCGCACGCAGACACCATCCCGCGGGCATCCGCACCCACATGCTGGTTGCGATCGGCGCGGCGGTTGTCATGCTGCTCGGCGGACAGACCGCAGGCGTGTTTGTCGGCACGGCAAATTCCGACCCGGCACGCTTGGGCGCACAGGTCATCTCGGGTATCGGCTTTCTGGGAGCCGGTACGATCATGAAGGAAGGCCGCTCGGTGCGTGGACTGACCACGGCGGCAACCCTGTGGGTGGTTGCCTGCTTGGGGCTGGCCATGGGTGCCGGACAGTATGCCATCGCGATTGGCGGATTTCTGGTTTCTATGATCTCACTGCGCATGTTCAAAATGCCGCGCTACGAAATTTCTCTCCTGTGCAGCGAACAGGCATGCAGTCTGGAGGAAATCTGCAACATGTTGGAGCTCGAAGAAGCCAACATCAGCAATTTTTCCTGCCGTTCGTATGATGCACAGCGGATGAAGGTGCGATTTGAACTGTATCTGGGATGGAAACAGCGTGACGTGAGCACATCCGAGCTGATGCGTCAGATTTCCAGTATTGAGAGTGTCTCTCAGATTGAAATTGATGCGATTTAATTTGAAATAGGCCAAAGCCCTGAGGCGAAATGCTTCAGGGCTTTTTTGCTGTGTGAAAATCAGGTATTTTCCGTACCGGGCAGAGCGATTTGTGGCTTGGGCAGCGACTGCATGCTGCGCAGGCTGACGCCAAGCGTCGATAGATTGTGCAGCGCAGCCGAGGCAGCCGGGGACAGGATACCGGCAACGCCAAGCGCGATCAGAGTACCGTTGAATCCGATGACAAAGCGATAGTTGGAGCGAATGCGCGCCATCAGGCCGACCGCGATCTGGCGGAGTTTGACCAGTTCCCACAGACTTTCTGCGGACAGCGTGATGTCTGCGATCTCGCGGGCGATGGCCGCACCGTCGCGGATGGCGATACCGGCATCGGCCTCGGACAGTGCCGGCGAGTCGTTGATGCCGTCACCGACCATGAGTACGGTGTGACCGGCGGCACGCAGTTCAGCGATAAACTGTGCTTTATCTGCCGGGAGCACCTCGGCGCGGAAGGTGTCCACACCGACTTCGCTTGCGATGGCAGCTGCTGTGCGGCGGCTGTCGCCGGTCAACATGACCGTTTGAGAGATGCCCAGCGCACGCAGCGCGGACAGAACATCCCGTGCCTCGGCACGCAGCGGATCGGAGATACAGATCACAGCGGCGAGCTGCTGACCGACCGCCAGATATAGATGCGAGTAGGCGGCAGGCAGGGCATCGAAGCGTTCCTGTTCGCCCTTCGGGATGACACAACCCTCATCTTCAAAGATGAAGTGTGCGCTGCCGATGCGGACACGCTCGCCGTTGACCGTGCTGACAATGCCGTGTGCGACCAGATACTCGACCTTGGAGTGGAACTCCTCGTGGGTCAGGCCACGGCGCTTGGCCTCCTCGACCACGGCGTTCGCCATGGAGTGCGGAAAGTGCTCCTCCAGACAGGCAGCCAAACGCAGCATTTCCTGCTCGTCGGTACCGCCGAAGGGGATGACCTGTGCGACCTGCGGACAGGCGTGGGTGAGGGTGCCGGTCTTGTCAAAGACGATGGTGTCAGCCTGTGCGACGGCTTCCAGAAACTTACCGCCCTTGACCGTGATGTGTTCGCTGCCAGCCTCACGCATGGCAGACAGGACGGCCAGCGGCATAGCCAGCTTGAGGGCACAGGAAAAGTCGACCATCAATACCGACAGTGCGCGAGCGGGATTGCGGGTCAGCGCCAGACTGAGCAGGCTGCCCGCGAAGGTATAGGGTACCAGACGGTCGGAGAGATGGACGGCCTTGTTTTCGGCAGCTGACTTCATCTGTTCCGAGCGCTCGATCATGGATACGATCTGATCGTAGCGGCTCTGTCCGGAAGCCTGCCGGACTTCTACCAGACATTCGCCTTCTTCGACTGCCGTACCGGCATAGACCAGACTGCCGGCATGCTTGGCGACCGGGATCGATTCACCGGTCAGCGAGGCCTGGTTGACGGTTGCCTCGCCCTCAAGCACCAGACCGTCGACCGGGATCACGCCGCCGGCACGGATAACGACCTGGTCGCCGGGCACGATCTGTGTGATCGGGGTCAGGATATCGCCGTTCGGTGTGTGCAGCCAGACACGGTCGGTGCCCAGTGCCATGCAGCGTGCGAGATCCTCCACCGACTTCTTGCGCGTCCATTCTTCGAGCAGTTCTCCGACTTCAAGCAGGAACATGACAGCACCAGCCGTACCGAAGTCACGGCGGAAAGCGGAAATACCGATCGAGAGCGCGTCCAGCACCTCGACTTTGAGCTGTCTGCGCAGCATGCAGCCGATTCCGCGCCGCAGGAAGGGGATCATTTGCCAGACGATGCGGGCGATACGCAGGGGAGAGGGCAGGAAGAGCGTACAGGCTGCCTTGCAGAGCACCTTGCCGACCAGTTTTTCCTCGAAATCGCGATTGAGCTGTCGGCTGCTGTGTGCAGGGAGCGTGATGGAGCGGTCTGCTTGCTGCCAGGAGAATTGGCGGATGGCATCTAAGACCTGCTCGCGTGTGCCGCGATAGCGCACGATGACACAGCAGGTGCGTTCGTGCACGGTCGCCTGCTGTACCCAGCTTTGGCGGTCCAGCCATTCCTGCAGCAGATCGGCCTGACGCAGACTCATCTGCTTCTGTTTGAGCCGCAGGCGGATGCGTCCGCGGCTTTCGTGTAAAATTGTTGCGTTCATGTGTGACTCCTTCGCGCAAAAAGGAGCCGCGTGCACGGCTCCCTGTTTTGCATCAAATTTCGCTGTCGTTGATCTCGGCAGCGGCAGCGGCTTCGCACTGTGCAGCCGAACGCGCTTCATTCATATCCTTGGCCGAGGCCAGAATGTCTGCGGCATTCTCCTGTGCATTGGTGACCGTCTTCATTACGCAGTCTTTCATGCGCAGACCGGCAGCGGTTGCATGGATGTAAGCCTTCTTTGCGTCCTGGCTGGACAGCAGCTTGACGCCGAACGAGCCGAACAGTGCGCCGCCGGCGAAGCAGGCGAGTTTGGTGTAAAGATTCATCAGGTGTACTTCCTTTCTGTTATTTACGGTGGTAGCCGGTCAGCATGACCATGATCATGCAGATCACAGCACCCCAAGCCCAAAAACGATGCTGTTTCAAAGGAATTCCCTCCTTTAGGCAGATGGCTTCTGTGACTTTAGATTATATCAGATTGCAGCAGGATCGTCTTGCGGAATCGGGCAGCGATCGACGGGATCGGACATTTTTCTGTATTGGGTGGGCGTAAGACCGTAGCGACGCTTGAATGCGGCGTTAAATTGACTGACCCCGTCATATCCGACCGACTGCGCAACTTGCAGAACGGTCATGGATTGTGCACGCAAAAGAGTTCCGGCATGTTCCATGCGCTTTTGCTGCAGCCAGTTGTGAATGGGCTGGCCATACATGCGGCGGAAGCAGGTTTTGAAGGCGGTCGGGGACAGGCCGAAGCGGCGGCACAGGCTGGCGATGGTCAATTTTTCGTCCAGATGACACGCCATATAATCGCGGATATCGCGCACGGTGTACGCCAGCCGACTGTCGGGGATGACCGGACTGCAATCGGATTCGAGCAGGTTGCTGTGCGTGCATAACAGGTATAAGAGTTCGGTCGATTTCCAGACGCAGTATCGTGCGTGTTCGGCCTGGGGCAGCTGCAGCAGGGTGGCGAACATGGCATGCGTCCAGGACGATTGCCGCAGCAGGGCACAGCCATTTTGCTGCGCCATACGGTGCCGAACGGTGTGCAGATCGAGCGTGAGATCACCCATCAGATGACAGAGCGTGCGCAGACTATTGCGCGCCTGAACGGCATCGACAGATACCAAAATCCCGCTCAAAGAGGCGGGAATGCACAGACGACATAGGTTGTCCGTGTTCGAGACCAGCAAAACATCGTGCGCACCGACTGTGCGTGTCTGATTTCCTATCTGCTCCAGGGTCAGAGTACCCTGATCACAGTAGAGCGTTTCAAAATGCAGCGCATCCAAATGCGGTGAAGATAGGATGAGCGGTTCGCGGATGGAGAAGCGGTATACACAGACGCCGGGCATAACGGCATGCCATACGGCATCGGCCTGCGCCGGGTGCTGCGCAAGATATTCTGTTAGCATATCGCTCCTCCTTTCTGATGGTTAGTTAGCTCTAACTAACCATATCTTACTATATTTGGGAGAAAAATGCAAGCTGTTTTGCAGGGGGAAGATTGCAAGCCAAATGGCATTGGAAATTTTTGAAAAAATAAATGGAAACAGTGCTTGACAAATGATAATTGATATCGTATACTATTCTCGAAGTTAGTCAGAACTAACCAAATCAAATTCAAAATATAAGGAGGCATGACAATTATGTCTATGATTCAGAAAGAAGTTCGCGATTTTCAGGTACAGGCTTACCAGAATGGAGCCTTTCAGACCGTTTCCAAGGCAGATGTGGTAGGAAAGTGGAGTGTATTCTTCTTCTACCCGGCTGATTTCACCTTTGTCTGCCCGACCGAGCTGGAGGATCTGGCAAATCTGTATGCCGAGTTCCAGAAGATTAACTGTGAAGTATACGCCGTTTCGTGCGATACGCACTTTGTACATAAGGCATGGCATGACGCATCCGACCGCATCAAGAAGATTCAGTTCCCCATGCTGGCAGACCCGACCCACGCACTGGCTAAGGATTTCGAGGTTTACATCGAAGAGAGCGGCGTCGCTGAGCGCGGCACCTTTATCGTAAACCCGGAAGGCCGCATCGTAGCTTACGAGGTCATCGCGGGCAATGTTGGCCGCAACGCAGACGAGCTGCTGCGCCGCGTACAGGCGAGCCAGTTCGTTGCCGAGCATGGCGACGAGGTATGCCCTGCAAAGTGGAAGCCGGGCGCAGAGACCCTCAAGCCCAGCCTGGATCTGGTCGGCCAGCTGTAAGGGATGAGCCAGATGAGCGATAATCTCTATGATGTTGTCGTCATCGGAGGCGGGCCTGCCGGTCTGACCGCAGCCATTTATCTGGCGCGGGCACGGTATCGTGTACTGGTGCTGGAAAAGGAGCACTTTGGCGGACAGATTACCATTACGGCAGAGGTGGTTAACTACCCGGGCATCGAGCGCACCAGCGGTGCGGCGCTGACGGCTGCCATGCAGCGTCAGGCCGAGCAGTTCGGCGCAGAGTTTCTGCTGGCCGAGGCCGAGCGTCTGGATGTACAGGGGCAAATCAAGACCGTTTATACCAATCGGGGCGAGCTGCGATGCTTTGGCATCCTGCTTGCCACCGGCGCCCATCCCCGCATGATCGGCTTTGAAGGCGAAGAAGAGTTTCGAGGTCACGGCGTGGCATACTGCGCGACCTGTGACGGTGAGTTTTTCGCCGGCAAGGATGTGTTCGTCGTGGGCGGCGGTTTCGCAGCAGCCGAGGAGAGCGTATTTCTCACCAAATATGCGCGTCATGTCACGATTATGATGCGCGGCGCGGACTTTTCCTGCGCACCGGCAGCGGCCAACGCCGCGCGTGAACACGAGAAAATCACCGTCTTGACCCATACCCAGGTTGAGAAGGTGGAAGGCGATACGGCACTGCGTTACCTGCGGTATCGCAACGCGCAGACCGGTGAGGTTGGAGAGTATCGGGCAGCCGATGGCGATACGTTCGGCGTGTTTGTCTTTGCCGGATATGAGCCTGAGACCGACCTGCTGCGCGGCATTGCCGAGCTGAATGAGCAGGGCTATGTGGTGACCGACCGCAGCCAGCAGACCAGCGTTCCCGGCGTATATGCTGCCGGTGACGTGTGCGTCAAGTCGCTGCGTCAGGTTGTGACCGCGGTAGGTGATGGCGCACTGGCGGCAACCGAGCTGGAGCGCTATGCCGCACAGATGCAGGTCGAGACCGGTCTGCGTCCTGAACCACCGCAGGCGGCTGTCCAGCAGCCCGAACCGCAGGCACAGCACGTCGATACGCAGAGCGAACTGTTCACACCCGATCTGCTGGCACAGTTGCAGCCGGTGTTCGACCGCATGCAGAGCTCTCTGTGCTTGCAGCTTGCAATCGATGATAACGCAGCCGGTCGGGAGCTGGAAGCCTACATGACCGAGCTGAGTCGTCTGACCGATAAACTGACCGTGACTTACGCGGGTGCGGAAGTTGCTGACCGTCCGTGTGTCCGTGTCTGCCGTGCGGATGGAAGCTATACCGGATTGGCCTTCCATGGCATTCCGGGCGGACATGAATTTACTTCGTTCGTGCTCGGACTGTACAATGCGGCAGGACCGGGACAGAGCATCGAGCCGTCGGTTGCCGCACGCATTCAGAGTCTGCATCAGCCGATCTTGCTCAAGGTGCTGGTCTCGCTCTCGTGCACCAAGTGCCCGGAACTGGTCACGGCGGCACAGCGGATTGCGGCAGAGAACGCACAGGTCACCGCCGAGGTGTATGACCTCAATCATTTCCCCGATCTGCAAAAGCAGTATCAGGTCATGAGCGTGCCGTGTATGGTGCTCAATGACAGCCAAATCACATTTGGCAAAAAGAATATCGAACAGATTCTGGACTGGATGGAACAGAACCTGTAAAAGCAAAGGGACAGCCCAAAAGCTGTCCCTTTTTGTGCGTATCGAGTTCAGTTTAAGCGGCACGCAGCTCGCATTCGAGTTCAACTTCGTCCGCATTGCCGATGGAGACGGTCAGATCGTACTTGCCGTCGTCGGGCGCGGTCCAATCCAGAGAGACCTGTCCGTGACCGTTTTCCAGCGTGACCGTCTGGGGTGCGTTGGGGATGACATTACCGTCGAGTTCCCACTGTACCGGTACGGTGACCTTGGGCAGCGCTGCCGGGCTGGTCACATCTGCCGTGATGGTGACCGTTTTACCCGGATAGACGTCTGCGCGTTCCAGATTAAGCGAAGCGTCGAGCGCGAGATCGACCGATGCAACCGGCAGTGTAGTCTGCGCCGTGCGCACAGTGCCGTCGGCCATGGTCAGACAGAACTGCACGTTGAGCGACTGCGTGTCCAGCCGGTCAAGCGTGTAGTCCAGCACACTGGTCTTGCCGTTCGTGACCTGGAAGTAGCTGTTTCCGTAGTCCGCGACCGCCTCACCGTTGACATACCACTGTGCACCGGCAACGTAGTTTGCCGAGACACCGCCGATCTGTGCGCTGACCTGGAATTTCTGGAAGGGATTGACGACGTTCGGTTGCTGAACGATTTGCAGTGTGGTGGTCTGACGGGACGCATCGCGCTTGGCGATTTCCGAGAAACCGAGGTCAAGCAGCTGGCGGGAATCCGCAAAGCGCTGCGCATCGCTGGTGGACTTCATGACAACCGAAATCACGCGGCGGCCGTTGCGCTCGGCAGTCGTGGTAACACAGTAACCAGCTTCCGAGATCGTACCAGTCTTAAATCCGTCCAGACCCTCGTAAGGCGCCATGGTGTTGAGCATGTGGTTGGTGTTGTTGTACCAGCGACCGTTAAAGGAAACGCCGCTCTTGGAGGTGATGCGCAGGATGTCCGGGTAGTCCTGAATGAAACGGCGGGTGAGCATAGCCTGAGAGCGAGCAGTGATGTAGTTGACGCGCGCACCGTGGCAGTTGTAATAGGTTGCATTCAATCCGAGCGCGTCAGCGGTCTGATTCATGCGTTCCACAAATGCCGTTTCGCTGCCGCTGATGTGCTCGGCCATCGCGATGCAGGAAGCGCTGGCCGAGGGAATCATAATCAGGTGCATGAGCGTGTCGACTGAGTAAGTCTGGCCTTCGGTCAGCGGAACAGCCATGGGATAGCTGCTGTCACGGGACTTGACCGCGACATTGTGGCTGATTTTGACCGGGGTATCCCAGGTCAGCGTGCCTTTTTCCAACTCCTGATAGACAATGTAGGCGGCCAGTACCTTGGTCATGCTGGCGGGTACGTGGGCAACATCACCCTTGTATTCGTATAGACATTCCCCGGTCTGTGCATCCATGACGAAGGCCGAAGCGGCCTCAATGTCCAGCGCGTACGCGGTTGGGGTGAGACCGAGAACCAGCATCAGACTGGCCAGCATGCATGCCAGCCATCCCCGCAGTCGATTGCATTTTTGTTTCATCTCTTATCCCTACTTTCTTTGCTCTGCTAAAGCAGAATATATATTTATTATACAAAATATTGAGATAAAATCAATAAAAATTATGAAAAATGCAGTAAAAGGTGACAAATAAAAAGCACCGACTCCGTGTGAATCGGTGCTTTTCGTATGTGAGAAGGCTAGATGCCCAATAGGAAGGTGTCCAGATTGTGCATAAGGGCAGACCGGAGCGCGTCAGCGGACAGCCGACGCAGCGTGGCAACCGTGTGCAGATGGCGTTCCATCGCGGCCGGATAGTCTGCCGGGGTGAGGGTTACGTGTTGACCCCATGCAATGCCGTCCAGACCGTCGGACTCAATGAGCAGACGATCAAGCGGGACGGTTTGTGCCAGATGGGTGACATCCCGGTCGAGCGCAGCGTCCGGTCCGACTGTGAACCAGCAGCCCAGATCGATATAGTCTTGCAGTCCATACGGGCAGGCGTACCAGTGCACGAGATAGCGGTTTGGATAGCGGCGGATGGTGTCCAGAATTTCGCGTTCCATGCCCTTGGTGTGCAGGATGACCGGCTTGCCCAGCTGCTGCGCGAACGCCAGCTGACGCTCGAAAACGGTGCGCTGTACGTCAAGATTGACGGTGCACCAGACGTTATCCAGACCGATTTCTCCGATCACAGATACCTGCCGCAGAATGGGTTCCATCGCGTCCCAAGATGTGCAGTCAGCTTTCCAAGGGTGAATACCGGCGGAAATGACCATGTCGGGCAGTTGGGTATGGGTCAAAAAATCGTATTCTTCCGGGCTGTCCGCATTGGCGATGCATCGCACATCGCGCAGATAGGGCACAAGCGCGGGTGTCACATGGATGTGACCGTCAATGATCGATTTCATTTCGTAAAATCCTGTGAATCTCCTTGCGCAGATCACTCTGTTCATACAGCCAGTCGCGGCTCTTTTGTACGCCGGTCAGATCGATCTCGCGGGTGACCGAAGCCGGCTTGCCGCCCAGAACGACAATGCGGTCGGCCAGATACAGTGCCTCGTCAATGTCGTGGGTGACCAGCAGGGTGGTGCGTCCAAGTTCGGCACGTAGCCGCAGCAGCCAGTCCTGCATCTCGTTTCGAGTGATGACATCGAGTGCACCGAACGGCTCGTCGAGCAGCATGATATCTGCGCTGCACAGTGCGGTGCGCAGGAATGCTGCGCGCTGACGCATACCACCGGACAGCTCATCCGGGTAAGCATGCTCATAGCCCTGCAAACCGAATACTGGAAACTCCTTGAGCGCGGCCTCTTGCGCCTGCTTTTTCTGTCCGTGCAGCCTGCCGTACAGGGTCACGTTGTCCAGAATGGTCTTCCAGGGCAGAAGCAGATCATTTTGCGGCATGTAGGCGAAGCGGGAGGACACACCGTGCACCGGTGTGCCGTCCACGAACACTTCGCCCGATTCAGGCGTGAGCACGCCTGCGAGAATGTTGAGCAGGGTGCTCTTGCCGCAGCCGGACGGGCCGATCAGCGCGACGAATTCCCCGTCCTGTACATCCATGCACAGGTTTTCCAGAATCCGCTTTTGTTCGAACGTGACGCAGATGTTTTTGATCTGCAATTTCATGGTGATCGTTCCTTACTTGATAAACTGGTTGGTGTACTGCTCGCTGGCCGGGATGGTATGGTCGATCAGACCGTACTCATACATAAACTCGGTGTAGCCGTCCCAAACTTCGTCCTTCATCAGGCCCCAAGTGTCGCTGTCCAGGCTGTACTGACCGCTGAGGAACTTCTGGGACTCGAGCAGGAAGTCCATGTCGGTATCCGGGATGACCTCGTGCAGGATGTTTGCGGCAGCATCAGGCGATTCGATGGCGTATTCATAGCCCTGCTTGACAGCATCCATGAAGGCCTGAACGGTCTCGGGATCGTTTTCGATCATGTCTTCGTTGGTGATGATGACCGGGGTGTAGTAGTCCAGACGGGAGTCCAGATCCTTGACCGGCATGTAGTTGATGTCATAGCCCTGCATGCGGTCGTTGATGACTGCCCAGCCTTCGAACTCCCACTGGATGTCGATGTCGTCGCCCATCGATTCCAGACCGCTGCCGGTGGCACCGACCATGGTCAGCTTGGAGAAGTCAGCGCCGGCGCCAGCCATAACAGCCTTGAGCACGGCTTCCTCGCTGGGAGCCTGCCAGCCGGCGTAGACCTTGCCCTCAAAGTCCTTGGGGGACTGAATGTTGTCCTCTGCGCGGGAGATAAAGCCCGAGGTGTTGTGCTGAATGATGGCAGCGATGGCGCGGATGGGGAGCGGCTCGGATGCCGTGCGGGCATAGGTCACGTTCTCCTGATAGGTCACAGCAAATTCAGCCTTGCCGACCGCACACAGCGTGGTTGCGTCGTTGTCACCTGGCTCGATGATGTTGACCTTGAGGCCGTGCTGCTCAAAATAGCCCGACTTCTGGGCAACATAAATGCCGGTGTGGTTGGTGTTGGGTACATAGTCGAGTACCAGCGTTACTTCCTTGAGACCATCCCCCTCGGTGGTCTGTTCGGTCTGTCCGCCGCATGCGGTCATGCCGAGACACAGACCCAGCGCGAGGAACATTGCCAATCCTTTTTTCATCTTACGAGACTCCTTTGCGTTTTCTTGTATAGGGAAAGAGTATGCGCTCGAGCAGCGTGACCGCAAAATTGAGCAGTAAGCTCCAAATGATGATCATGATGACACAAGCGAATACTTTATCCATCAAAAAGCCGTTTTTGACGCGAATCATGTAATAGCCCAGACCGGCGGATGCGCTGAGCCATTCACCGACGATAGCACCGCCGATGCAGTAGGTTGCCGAGACTTTGAGTCCGGAAAACAGCGCGGGTGCCGCGGTGGGGATTTTTACGTACAGATATTGCTGCAGCAGGTTCGCGCCAAAACTGCGCAGCAGATTGATTTGGTTGCGGTTGACGTGCTGAAGTGCATCGGAAAAGGCGATTGCGATGGGGAAAAAACACATAAAGACGACTATTAAAATTTTGGGCGCCAGTCCAAAGCCCAGCCACATGGTAAAGAGCGGTCCCAGAACCATGACCGGGACGGTCTGAGAAACCACGAGGTAGGGAAAGACACTGTGCCGGAAGGTTCGGTTTAGGTCCATGAGGATGGCGATGAGGACGGCGAGCACGGTGGCGATCAGCAGACCGATGACGGCCTCCTGCAAGGTCACCATGGAATGCATCCACAGCGTGCTAAAATCCGAACCGATGGCTTTGACAATATCGCTTGGTGCGGGCAGAACATAGAGATCAATGCCGAAAAACTGCACACTGAACTCCCAGACGGCCAGCACGACGATCAGACAAAGCACAGGCATGATGTATTGTTGATATCGTTTCATGACACAGCGCTCCAATGAAATAAAAATAAAAAAGCGACTCATCCGTTGCAGGATCAGTCGCTTTGCAAGCTTGTTCAGGTGAAAAACACGAAAACTTCGACTCCCTACGCCGGTATGATCCGGATCAGGTAATAAGGGACCCTGCGCCCAGCGCAGATCTCAGCCGATCAAGGCACCCCTGTCTGATGTACATTTTATTTTAGCACGTTGGGATACAAATGTAAAGTCCGTGACCGAAAAAGACGGTTATACGCGAAGAGCAGGGGAGAGTGTGGAGAAAAATTCAAAAGGGGTGATATTTTCATTTGATTTGGGGCGTGTTATACTGAGAAAAACAGGATGCCATTACAGAACTGAGGTGAAGCAGAAATGGGAACTCCAAAGTATCAAGCTTCGATTCAGAAGGAACTGAATCTCGTGGCACGGCAGGAACAGGCGCTGCACAAGGCTGCGATGCGGCAAAAAACGCCGCAGTGGAAGACGAATTTGCAAGACAAGGTACCGGAAAAGGTCTATTTGAATTTAGAAAAGGCGTTTTGCAAGGCGTTCCAGGTGATTTTTGACAAGGGCACCGACTGGATTGAAAAAACGTATGACGCGCAATCTATCCGAAATGGTTATGAGGTGCATGACTTTGCATTTCAAATGCAGGCAGACCGTAAGGTTTTGAAAGAACTGCGCAGACAGGCATCGCGCACGCAAATGCAGGGGATGCTGACGACGAGCGCAGAAGGGATTGGACTGGGTGTTCTGGGCATCGGATTGCCGGACATTGTGCTGTTTGTCGGCGTGCTGCTGCAAGGCGTGTACAAAATTGCACTGCATTATGGGTTTGATTATCGGACGACAAGTGAGCGGTATTTTATTTTGCTGTTGATGGAAGCTTCCGTACAGAAAGGTGAGGCGTGGGAAGCATGCAATCGTGCGGTGGAAGCGTTCATTGCCGGACAAATGGTAGATGTGACCGACCAGCTGACCCGTACTGCACAGGCCTTTGCCGACGACCTGGTGCTGGCGAAAGCCGTGCAGGGATTGCCGCTTGTGGGCGTACTTGGCGGACTGTTCAATCCGGTTTGCTGCCGCAAGGTTATGAAATATGCCGAGCTTAAGTACCGAAAGCGCTGTCTGCTCAGGCTGTATGAGAGCAGTCAGGGCAGATAGCAAATCACAAAAGAAAATCATATCAGCACGCGTTTCTGAGGTCGCTGACCCGGAATCGCGTGTTATTTTTTACGGGACAGACGGCATGAATTTGTGCACTCCGAAGAAAATTACGAATCCGAGTCGGATATACGACAAAAGCCCTTGATTAACCCTCAGAACCTGATATAATTTTATTTACCACGTGACAAAATTTAAAAAGGGGATAAACATGGGAAAAAACTTTATAAGCAGTCTCGCAGTGGAGTTTCGGGGATATAATGCCCAAAAGCTCACCAAAGACCTGATGGCTGGTGTGACCGTTGCGGCGGTTGCGCTGCCGCTTGCGCTTGCGTTTGGTGTGTCGGCAGGTGCAACGGCGGCGGCTGGTCTTGTAACCGCGATCATTGCAGGTATCGTCATGTCGCTGCTGACCGGCGGTTACTATCAGATCTCGGGTCCGACGGGTGCGATGGCGGCCATTCTGGGTTCGCTGATTGCGACGCATGGCATGCAGGGAGTGTTCGTTGCCGGACTGATGAGCGGCATCATTCTGGTCATCGCGGGCATCCTGCATTTGGGTGAACTGACGTCGTTTGTGCCGTCGCCGGTTATTACCGGTTTTACCTCGGGTATTGCGGTTGTCATTGCGCTCGGGCAGATTGACAACTTCTTCGGTACGCACTCGGAAGGTGCGACCGCGATTGCCAAGCTGCTCAGCTACAAGGATTTGGGCTTTCATCCGGACTTGACCACCGTACTGGTTGCACTTTTTGTGGTACTTTTGATGGTATTCTTCCCCAAGAAGTGGAATGCAGTGGTTCCGGCATCGCTGATCGGTATTATCATCACTACAGCGGCGACACTGGTATTTAAGCTGGACGTTGCAACCGTAGGTGAGATTCCGCAGAGCCTGCTTCTGGAAGATCGTCTGAGCTTTTCCAAGATCGATCTGGCATCCATGCCCGCGCTGATCGCGCCCGCATTCTCCATTGCCATTCTGAACATGCTGGAGAGCCTGCTGTGCGGCGCATCTGCCGGACGTGCGACAGGTGTGAAGCTCAACAATGACCAGGAATTGTTCGCGCAGGGCGTCGGCAACATTGTTTTGCCGTTCTTTGGCGGTATTCCGGCAACGGCTGCACTGGCACGTACCTCGGTTGCGGTCAAGTCGGGTGCGGTAACCCGTCTGACCGGTGTATTCCATGCGCTGGGCCTGCTGGTCATGATGCTGGTATTGGCACCCATTATCAAATATGTACCGCTGTCTGGTCTTGCCGGTGTGTTGATGGTAACTGCATGGCGCATGAATGAATGGCATGCAATCAAGTACTTCTTTGGACATAAGTTCAAGGGTGCGATTGCCAAGTTTGTCGTCACCATGATCTTTACCATCCTGTTTGACCTGACGGTTGCAATCATTGTCGGTGTCGGCCTGTCGCTCATTCTGATGCTCGTTCGTCTGAGCAAGCTGGAAATCAATTATGAGCGCGTCGACATGAATCGTTTGGGCTGCGAGGATGAAACGCTCAAGGAGCGATACAAAAATGCGATGGTTGCGTACATCACCGGTCCGCTGCTGTTTGCTAATATCAGTGTGCTGGAGGAACTGCCCGGTAAGGTAGAAGGCTGTGACACGGTCATGTTCTCCATGCGCGGTGTTTCGTCGGTAGACGTCTCTGCGGTACAGACGCTGCTGAGTATCCTGACCGAACTGAAGGAAAAGGGTATGGACATTACAATCTGTGGTTTGCCTGCGGCATCGCGCAATATGTTTGAGCGTGCAGGTGTGATTGAACTGCTGGGCGAAGAGGCGTTCTACTGGAGCGTAGAACGTGCGCTGCTGGATCATCGTCCGTATCCGGCATTGACCAAGTAAGCTTGATGAGAGAGGACAGCATGTCTGTCAGGATGATTCATAGGGGATTTTGATATATGGAATGATCGTGTGATGGGTCGAGCATGAAAGAATCAAACAGTCACGTATGGCAAGAAGATGGCTCGATGGGAGATCGTATACATATATAATAAGGAATGAAAGAGAGACTGACCGGCTACGGTTGGCCTCTTTGTTTTACGCAAATTTGCAATCCAATACGCCGATTTTTTGGAAGATGAAAAAACAGTCCCCAATATGGGGACTGTTTTTGTTTGGAAAAAGCGAATGGGTGAACAGTTGTCGGAAATTTGAATTATTTGCCGGTCGCGAGCGGGTAGGACTGACCGTTGACTTCAATGGCAGCTAAATCGGTAGGTGCCAGATGACCAAGACCCAGATTAAACGGAGCAAATTCGACCGTGCTGTCATACCAGGAACGGCAAGGAATGCGATCGCCGTTTACCGTTACTAGTTTGATGCTGTCCAGATAGTCGCTGATTAGGTCATTCGGGTCATCCCAAGTTGTGCGCATGTCCATCGCGCCGCAATAGATGGATTTGAGTGTTACAGTGCCATCAGGCAGCGGAATTTGCAAATCGACCTGTAACGTTTCGCCAAATGCTTCGCGTTTCAGCGGCACAGTAAATGCCCAGTGACCCGGAACACGCTGCTCGGTACCGTCCGCGGCAAACATCAGCTCGTCAATGACCAGATTGGCTTCGCCATCCATCGGCATCGTGTCCGATTGCAGCTGGATGACAAACTCGACGCGGTTGTCCTCAGGCTGGTCATCGCTCAGAGCCATGGTCGACCATCCCCAGCTCTCAGCCGTATCCTGTCCGGGGAACTCACAGGTTTCCAGATTGAGATCGGCAGCGACACCGCGGAAAGCGGGGTATTCAGGTGCCGAAAGGGAATCGGTTTTGAGTGGCTGACCGTCTTCGCGTACCATCTCACCGAGCAGATAGACGTTTTGTTCATCTCCCATTAAGGAATTTAGTTTGATTGTATATCCGGCATCCGATTGACTCAGTGCGAGTGTTGTTGTGCCGACTTCCTGCTCGGCACTTGTGATGCTCTGTCGGATCATATCCATAATGCCGGCAGCGGTTGCCGCTCCGGCGCATAGGGCAGCCAGTACGGCTGCGACCAAAATAACACGACGACGAGATTTCATTTTTGACGCTCCTTTCGTTTGATTGGCTTGCAGCAGGATTCGTTCCCGTGCTTCTTCTGTCAGAGTGACCGGTTCCATTCGCCGGTCAAGGGATTCTTTCCAACGCGGTTCCATCGAACACTCCTTTCAGTTCCTCTTCGAGTTGCTTTCTTGCCCGACGCAGACGGGTAGAAATGGTGTTTTCTTTTTCTCCGGTGATTTGGGCGATTTCGCGTATGGTGTATTCCTGCCAGTAGTACAGCAGAATCGGTTCGCGGTAGCGGGGCTGCAAGTGCAGAACGGCACGCAGAATCAGATCGTCCTGGGGTTCTGAGGTGGGTGGGGCTGGGATTTGCTCCAACAGGGTTTCCTCATCCGCACGACGGCGGAACCAGTTCAGCCGTCGGTAGTCCCGACAGACATTGACGGCAATGGTTGTCAGCCAGGTTTTTTCACTGGCCTGCCCTTGGTATCCATTCAGACCTTTCCATGCTTTTAATAAGGTGTCCTGTACTGCATCTTCGGCGAGATGCGCATCGCCGAGAATTAATACGCACAGGCGATACAGTTGGTCGCCATAGGTGTTGATCAGCCGCTCTAACGCGATCGTTTGATCTTGTTCGATAGGTCGTCCCTCCTTTCACTTGATTAGACGGATGCTGCTGTGAGTTTTCGTTCATTTAGAAAAAATATTTTTTGTGACAGTAGGTGAGACGTCTCAGCAATCCGTCCGAAAGTCGCATACCTATACAATAAAGGAAGGGCTGTGCGTTGTAAAGATTTGCAGCGCAAACAAGAAAGCCCCCGACTACGCGAGATTTGCACAGTCGGGGGCGATTTTTATATTGGGAGACTTGATGTACAATGGAGGAAGATCAATAAAGCGTATATCCGCCGTCTACAACGATCTCTGCACCGGTCACATAGGAAGAAGCGTCACTGGCCAGATAGATGACCGTGCCGGAAAGTTCGTAGGGATCGGCAAAACGTCCCATGGGGATACGATCAAGCCAGATGGGGTGACAGTCAGTCCATTGCTTGGCCATTTCGGTCATGTGGTATCCGGGACTGATGCAATTGGCACGGATGCCGTCCGGAGCAAGCTCACAGGCCAGCGTGCGGGTGAGCGACAGCACACCGCCCTTAGTCGCTGCATAGTAGGTTGCTTTTTGCGGGACGTTGTAAATATGTGCAGACATCGAGCACATATTGATGATCGAACCGCTCTTTTTTGGCAGCATGATGCGGGCTGCTTCCTGGCAGCAGTAAATCACGCCGTGTAGGTTTACATCGACGTGATGGCGGATATCTTCAGGGGAAAGATTGACCAGTGCGTCGGCAACATTTGCAATGCCTGCATTGTTAAATAGGATATCTACCGTGCCGAAGTGATCGACAACGTCGGCAAACAGTTTTTGACGTCATCCGGGTCTTCCACACAGCATTTGAGGCCTAAAGTACGTGCTCCGGTTTTCTCAGCAGCCTGTGCAGCGGCTTTTTGCGCACTTTCCAATGTGGTTGCCGTGTACACGACGGTTGCCCCGGCTTCGCATAGGCCCTGAGCAGTGGCATTTCCAATTCCGCGGGAAGAACCGGTCACAACAGCGATCTTTCCGTCTAACTTAAACTTGTCGAGGTAGCCCATAAATGTATCCTCCTTTACTGCAATCCATTTTGCATGATGGTTGAGATCGGATACGTCCTGAAAAAGGAAATCCGATGCTTATTGCTTTCATCCTAATATCAATTGGAACGTTTTTCAATCAATAAATTGAAAACAGATGCACGGATGTTCACGAACATGCGAGGACATAACTGTGTTTTTTAGATGGTTTTATAATTGTTTGTGCGCAAAGACGTGTTCTGGTTTCGTTGTAAGAGGTATGTAAAGAGTGGGAAAAGATTGAACGAACGTGCAAGAAAAGAGTTCAACTAATTGAAAAACGTGCATACGAATGCTATATTTATGTTATAAAGATGGTTGCTGACAGTGTTTAAATTCTGCAACGATCTGATAGTTTGGGAATATCATCGCAATTTTAGAAACCGTCATAGTGTAACAGAGTTAGGTTGTGTAAGTGCTTGCGATCAAGCCTGAGGGAAGGAAATCACAACATTTACGGGTTTTATGAGGAGCAGAGCATATGAGCAAACAATTACTGGCGGGTATTGATGTAGGTACCACGGGCGTCAAGACGATTTTATTTGAAGCGGACGGCACTGTGTTCGCAAGTGCATATCAGGAGTATGGATGCATTTATCCGCAGCCGGGATGGGTCGAGCAAGATCCTGAGATGTTGCTGGATGCGATTTATGCGACTTGCCGACAAGCAATGTCTGCGGTGGAGGGGGCACAGGTAGCGGGTATCAGTGTTTCCGCACAGCGCAGCAGTGCAATTCTGCTGGATGACAGCGGACATGCACTCAAAATGATTTCCTGGCTGGATAATCGTGCGGTTGAACAGTCGGATGAGATTGCGGCCCGGTTCGGTGCCGAGCGCTTTTATCAAATTACGGGACTGCCGCTTTGTGCAACCTGGATTTTGCCCAAATTGCTGCATACACGAAAAAATGCCTCGGAACTTTGGCGACGGACACGACGCGTTTGCCAGTTGCATGATTTCGTTCTGCATGCGCTGGGAGCCGATGATTTTTATGGAAATGAGGCAGAAGCAGGGTTCTGGGGACTTTGGGACAATCAGAATCTGTGCTATAGTGACGATTTACTGCGTGCTTTTTCGATTGATCGCACGATGCTGCCTGAAATACGTCGTACCGGTGAACAGGTCGGTACGATCAGCACTGATGTGAGTGAAAAAACCGGTTTTCCGCTCGGAACACCATTGTGTATTGGTGTAGGCGATCAGAATAGCGCAGCACTGGGGGCGGGTGTTGTGGAGCCGGGTGCGGTGTCTATTTCTCTGGGCACTGGCGGATTGGCAACGATTGTGCTGGATGGCTGTTATCGAGATCCCATGTGCCAGAGTATGGTGACAAGTCATGCAATTCATGGATTATGGACGTTTGAAGGACTGCAAAATGCAGCTGCTGGTGCGTACCGATGGTTCCGAGACGAGATCGCTGCATTGGAGAAAACGCAAGCGGAAAATCCGGGGGCGGCGTATGAGATGCTCAATCACATGATTGAACAGACACCCGTCGGTGCGCATGGCCTGATTATGATGCCGTATTTTGCAGGCAGTGCAGCACCGCGATGGAATGCACTGGCGCGTGGCGGTTTTGTTGGCCTAACACTGGCGCATACACGCAGTGATATGGCGCGCGCTTGCGTGGAAGGCATTACGCTGGAACAAAAAGACATTCTGCAAAGCATGAAGAATGCTGGAAAAACGTTCTCTTATGTGCGCATCGTGGGTGGTGCGACCAAATCTGAGGTGTGGAATCAGATTCAGGCTGATGTGTACGGCTTGCCCTGTGAAACGCTGGCGGTCAGTGATGCGGCGGCGCTGGGTGCAGCGATCAGCGCGGGCTATGGTGTTGGTGTGTTTGCTTCGCTCAAAGAAGGTGCAGAGCGTATGGTTCAGGTGAAAAAGCGCTATGAGCCAAACTCGGAGAACACACAGAAGTACGAAAAACTGTATGACATCTATTGCGAACTGTATGAAGCACTGGCGAAGACGACGGTATATCAAAAAATGGCAGAATTCTCCTTGCCAACGCAGGGAGAAGAACAATAAGTGCTAAATCATATACTTGAAAATTAAATTTTTCAGCAGAAAAGCGACTGACCTTGTGGTTGGTCGTTTTTTTGTTATTAAAAAATCCAGTCCGCACAGGATATACGGACTGGATTAAGACTGAATTTTCGGCTGTTAGTTGAGATCGGGGAGCTTGGCCAGAAGTGAAATCGCTGCGACTTCGTCGATGATCATGGCATCCAGATGTCGACCGTGCAAGGCAGCAAGCAGAGGTGTCACCTTTTTGTGTCCGGCACACAGACCGACAACGAAGGGGACTCTGTCGAGGTCTTCCAGCGTCACACCGACAATGCGGCTGGTCAGGAATGTGTCTGGCTCACTGCCGTCTGGCAGAAGTTGGTGACCGCAAATATCGCATACAACACCCAGATCGCTGAGCTCGCGGGCTTCGTTCTCTTCGAGATAATGACCGCGAAAGGCAATCGAGTCCTTGTAATACGAAGTACCGATGCCGACAAAGGCCATATCCAGATTGTGAACTAAACGGAAGTGATCTTTGACTGCCGGCTCTTGCATGAGCAGATCACGCAGGGCCGGGTTGTGGACAATAAAGGGAGCTTGCAGCAGGCGGTGCTCGCACTGCAATTTTTTGGAAATCGATTTGACAAGTTCGCGGCCGTCAATGTTTAAACTCTGACTGTATGTGCCGCCAACCAGCTGTACAACTTTGGCACCGGGAACTGGACGGTCGGATTGGAACACGCGTGCGAATGCAGCCAGTGTTGTGCCCCAGGCAATACCGATGATGCTGTTTTCTTGGATTCGGGCATTGAGCAGCTGGGAAGCTGCCAGACCGACATTTGTCTTTGCAGCGTCATCACAGTTGCCGCTCGGTACAATGCGTACATACTGCAGACCAAAATGCCGCTGTAAGAGCTGTGCATTCTCATCGTTTGAGACGTGGGAATCGTTGACTGTGATTTGTACGATGTTCAGCTGACGCGCTTCGGAGAGTAGGCGAGATACTTTGGGGCGTGAGATCCCCATGAGTCGGGCAATTTCATCCTGTGACATATTGCCGAAATAGTAGAGCTTGGATACCTTGATCATGTCCTTGCGCTTTTGACTCTGCTCCATAAGATCACCTCTTGTTTTGTTTTTGTGGCTTTTATGAATAGCAACCATGGAAACTCAAATTTAAATTCCTCTCCTGTATATACTATACACAATTGTGAACAGATGTGCAAGAGATAAAGAAAATATTATTGATATTTGTTCAGATGCAAGTTATCATAAAAACAACAAAGGTGAGCACAAGGATTACGGAAAGGAGTCTTGGACTTATGACCAGCAGAGAGCGTGTACAGGCAGTGCTGCGGCGGGAAATTCCCGATCGTGTGCCGATTGATTTGTGGGGTACGGACAGCCGGATGAGCACGGCGTATTACAAAAAGGTTGCCGAGTATCTGGGCTTTGAGCAGCTGGGTGAACGGATTCGGCCGGGCTCGACTTCTGAGTATGAGGATTATCGGATCAGTGATATGATCGGCTCGGATTTTCGTCACATTAACATCGGAAAACCGGATAATTTCAAGAGTTATACCGATGAACAGGGCAACATTATCGATGAATGGGGCGTAGGACGCAAGGTGATTGGCATTCATCCATCGCTGACCTATCATCCGCTCGCTGAGGCAACGATCGAAGATCTGGAGACTTATCACTGGCCGGTGATGAACGATCCGGGACGTATTCGTGGCTTGGCGGAGCGTGCGAAAGACTGGTATGAGAATACCGACTTTGCGATTACCGCAACTTCGGCTACTTCGGGTACAATCTTTGAGATGTGTCAGTACCTGCGTGGTATTGAACAATTTTTCATTGACCTGTACGAAGATCCGGACTTTGCGCACGCATTGATTGAACATGTGACCGATTTGCTCATTGAACTGAATGTACTTTATCTCAGTGCAGTTGGTCCGTATATCGAGTGGTTGGAATTTTCTTCCGACTTTGGCACACAGAACGGTCCGTTCCTGTCGCCTAAATTGTTTGAGGAATTCTTCCTTGAGCCGCATAAGCGACTCTTTACAGCCTGCAAGAAGGCGGCTCCGAATGTGAAGATCTTCCTGCACAGTTGCGGCAGTGTGAAACTGCTCATGCCGCAGTTTATCGAAATGGGCGTTGACATTCAGAGTGCGCTGCAGCCGTTGGCGGCTGATATGGATTCGGCAGGACTCAAGAAAGCTTTCGGTGACCAGTTGATTTTCCACGGCGGTGTTGATATTCAGCAGGCACTGACCGGAACGCTGGAGGATACCGAAGCCGAGGTCAAAAAACGTATCGACGAATTTGCCAAGGATGGCGGATATATCCTGTCGCCGTCCAATCATTTCCAGATTGATGTTCCAATCGAGAACTTCTTCCACATGTATGAAGTGGGAAGAGCCTATGGTGTATATCCGATCGGCGAATAAACAGAGATCCAAAACCAGGAAAGGAGAATATTTATGGCAGAGGGCAAGTTGATTTTATGTGTATGCGGCGGTGGAATCAACACATCGCTCAATGCGAAGAACAAGATCAATGAGTATCTGAGTGAACAGGGCATTCATGATGTGGAAGTCATCCATGCGATGATCGGCGACATCAACCCTTATCGTGGACGACCGAATATGGTAGTCGTCTGGATGACACAGATTGATCCTACATTCGATGCACCGGGTGTACAGGGCATGAGTTTTGTCATTGGTTCCAAGAAAGCGAAAGCACAGCTTTGCGAGCAGATTGTGCAAAAGCTGAATGAGGTTTGCGGGGGCTAGAGAGAAAGGATGTAAAAAATGGAAGGATTTGTAACGCAGGTATCGACCGTACTGTCGAATTTGGGTAGTTCGGTACTGGTCATGGTTGTCATGTTTATTCTGGGTCTGGTATTCCGGGCAGGATTCTCCAAAAGCCTGCGCGGCGGCATCTATGCTGGTATTGGTCTTGCTGGCCTAAATGTCATTGTAAATCAGGCGGTTGCGCAGCTGACTCCGGCCATTCAGGCATTTTCGGAACGCTTTGACAGCAATTTGAATGTAGCTGACGTCGGCTGGGGCAGCTCGGGTATTGCGTTTGCCTGGCCGGGCTTGGCATTTGTCATCATCGGTATCTTGGCAGTCAATGCAATCATGGTTGTGCTCAAACTGACCAAGACCATGTGGACGGACATCTGGAGCATTTGGCACGGTAATGTTGTCGGTGGTTTCGTCTGGGCGGCAACCGGTGGTAATGTCACGCTGGGTGTTGTTGCAGGTGTGCTGTTCCTGGCCATTGGTTCGTTTATCGCCGACTGGACGGCGAAAGACTACCAAGAGTTTAACGGTCTGCCCGGTATCTCGGTGCCGTGTACGGTTAACCTGTTGGGTCTGGTTGCCAAGGGCTTTAATAAGGTGATCGATTGCATCCCTGGTGTGCGTGACATCGATATGTCTCCGGAAAATACCCGAAAGAAGATCGGTATTTTTGGCGAGCTGGGTGTTATGGGCGTTGTTGTCGGCTGCATCATCGGCGTACTGGCAGGTTATGAGTACGGTGCAGTACTCAATCTGGGCTTCCAGGTTGGCGTCATGATGGTATTCCTGCCCAAGACGGTTTCGGTCATTTGTGAAGGTGTTATTCCGGTTGCCAATGCGATTACTGAGTTTATTCAGGATCACTTTGAAGGCCGTGAGCTGTATGTCGGCGTAGACTGTGCAGCTCTGCTTGGTCATCCGTCGGTTATGGCGGCAGCGGTTGTGCTGTATCCGCTGGTTATCCTGCTGGCGATCATTCTGCCGGGCAATGCACTGCTTCCGATCGCATCTCTTGCACTGATTCCTTACTGGTGTGGTGCGTGTGCGGCACAGCTCAAGGGCAATGTATTCCGTATTGTATTATTTATTCTGCTCTGGTCGATTCCGGTTTTCTATATTGCTTCGGCAATGGCTCCGATCCATACCGAAACCATGGGTATGCTTGGTCTGGCCGACCCGGCAAGCCTCAATTCCAGCTTGGATATGGGCGGTGACCCGCTCGGCGGTCTGCTGGTATGGCTGTTCGGCCTGTTCGCTTAACCGAAAAGGAATTTGCTATGATCGTATTAGATGAAAAAAATATTATTCTGGACTGTGACGCGCAGAACTGGGAACAGGTGATTCGGATTGCCGGAGCACGCCTGCGGGAAAACGGATACATTGATGATGCTTATATTGAGGCCATTATCGAGCGGGAAAAGGAGTATCCGACCGGGCTGCCGACCGATGATGTCATCACCGCGCTGCCGCATGCCAACAGCGGCGCGGTGTATAAGACCGGCGTCTGTGCGGTACGGCTGGCACATCCGGTGGATTTCCGCAATATGGGAGACCCGGAGGAAACCCTGCCGGTGGAAATGGCGTTTGTACTGGCTAATGCTTCGGGGCCGGATGCGCACCTGGAAGATTTACAGGAGCTCATGGACTGCTTCACCCGCGTTGGACTGCTGGCTGATCTCAAACGTGCACAGAGTGTTGCAGCGTTTCAGGAGGTTTTTGCAGCTAGGGAACAGTATCCGGAGGCATAAACAGGACGGGGGAGAGATCGGATGAAAAAGGTGTTGATCGCGGGTGGACTGTGTGGGACGACCATGTTAATTGTGGCAGATAAGATTCGTGCACGCTGCGCGGCGTGCGGCGTGACCGTACAGACTACCATACAGAATCTGTGGGAGACTTCGTATGTCTGCCCGGGATACAGCCTGATTGTTGAGATGTTTCCCTGTTTTGAGAATGAAAAATGTCCTGTGGTCAGCGGAAAACCGTTTATTAACCATCGGGGCGAAGATGTGGTACTCGATGAGATCGCAAGCTTGCTTTGTGAGGAGGGAAAAACATGATTTATGCCGATTATGCTGCGACAACACCGATAGACCGGCGCGTTGCAGCCAGTATGCAGCCTTATCTGGAGATGAGTTTTTATAATCCCTCCTCGCTCTATCCTGCTGCACGTCAGGTGCGTCAGGCAGTGGAGCAGGCGCGTGAACAGGTCGCTGATCTCATCGGCGCGACTGACGGACGTGTCATTTTCACATCGGGCGGTACCGAGAGCGACAATCTGGCATTGATCGGAACGGCATTGCACCCGGACAATCATAAACGACATTTGATTACCAGTGCGGTTGAACATCACGCGGTGCTTGAAAGCTGCGCGTGGCTGGAACGGATGGGGTTTCGTGTGACCTACCTTCCGGTTGATCGCTATGGTCGGGTCGATCCGGATGACTTGCGGCATGCAATTGATGCAGACACCTTTCTGGTATCGGTCATGTGGGTGAATAATGAGGTTGGTGCGGTTGAGGACATTGAAACTCTGGCTGGTATCGCACATGAGGCCGGCGTGTGGTTCCATACCGATGCGGTACAGGCAATGACCACACAGAATGTCACCACAGAATATGTAGATTTACTCACCTTGTCGTCTCATAAGATTTATGGACCGAAGGGTGCGGGAGCGCTGTATGTGCGCGATGGTGTACCGATTGCACCCATTTTGCACGGCGGACAACAAGAAGGTCATCTGCGTGGCGGTACGGAAAATGTCCCGTCCATTGTGGGCATGGGTAAGGCAGCGCAGCTGCTGCAAGCAGAACGCGCAGCGCTGAGAGAAGATCTGGCGAGATGGAAAACGCGTCTGATTGACAGACTGTCCGGGATGGACGGCATGATCGTTAACAGTCCGAGCGGAATTTCTGCGGATTCGGTGCTGCATTTGGCGTTTGAGGATATCGAGGCAGAAGGTTTGCTGTTTTGGCTGGCCAAAGCAGGTGTGGCAGCATCTATGGGTTCTGCTTGTGACACCGAGCATGTAGAACCGTCGCATGTGGTGCATGCGATTGGATTGCCCGCATCTTACGCACGTGGCTGTCTGCGGTTATCATTCGGACGTGGCCTGGATGATTCTCTGGTGGATGCACTGGCCGAACGCATTCAGACGGCGGTGACACGCATGAGACGATGAGGTATAGCACACAGGTGCTTGTGAAAGGAAGGCGGATATGTTAGTCAACTCAAAAGAAATGTTACAGCAGGCCAAGATGCAGGGATACGCCCTGCCGGCACCGGACTTTGTGGATCTGGACTCTGCGCGAGTGTTCGTGCAGGTTGCCGAAGCAGTCAAACGACCGCTGATTTTGTCCTATGCACAGGTCTTAGAGAATGTTCTGCCGCTGAACGAAGCGGCAGCAATCGGTAGATTGCTGGGCGAAGCATCTTCGGTGTCGGTCGCTTTGCATCTTGACCATGGTCTGGATCCTGATTTTATCGGGCGGGCGATTGATCTGGGCTTTACATCGGTAATGATTGATGCATCGGGTGAGTCGTTCGATGAGAACGTGCGCCGTACACGCGAGATCGTGCAGATGGCGCATGCCAAGGACGTGACAGTCGAGGCGGAGATTGGACATGTGGGTCAGGGTGAGAATTTCGCGTCGCTGGAAAGTTCGGAGACCATTTATACGACCACCGAGGAAGCGGCTGCGTTTGTGGAGCAGACCGGTGTAGACTCGCTCGCAGTATCCATTGGTACAATCCATGGTATTTATAAGAATCTGCAAACACCCTGCCTGAATTTTGATCGTCTGCATGAATTGGCGCAGCAGATACCGGTTCCGCTTGTTTTGCATGGTGGTTCGGGGACAGGCGATGATAATTTACACCGCTGTGCAACCGAAGGTATCAGCAAGATCAACATTTTTACTGACTTCCTGACCGGTGCTATGGAGCAGATTCAGAAAGATGCCGCCAAAGATTATCTGGCCGTTAAGCGTTCGGCCAATCAGGGCATGGCTGAGGTGCTCCGGCACTATTATGCGGTCTTCGCGAAGGAGTGATTGGAAATGGAAAAGAGAGCGATTCGAACCCCGTTTTTTGTTGTCAACCCGAAGGCGTATCTGTACGGAGAAAAGGCATTGGAGTTGGCACGCTGTGCCGATCGCCTGGCCGAACAGTATGACTTGGATGTATTTTTTACCGGACAGCTGGTTGACTTACCAGCACTGAAACGAGAGACTAAACATCTTATCATCACCGCGCAGCACATGGATGGACTGCGGCCGGGAGCAGGTATGGGACATGTACTGCCCGAGGCACTCGTGGAGGCCGGTGTGCAGGCAACCTTCCTCAACCACGCAGAACATGCAATGCCCTTTGCTAAGCTGGCGCAGGCAATGGCACGCGCGGATGAACTGGGAATTCTGACGATTGTGTGTGCCGATACCGTGGAGGAAGCGCGTGCGCTGGCTATGCTGCATCCAGATATCATGGTATGCGAGCCGACGTCGCTCATCGGAACCGGTAAGGTCAGCGGAGGAGATTACATGGCAGCGACCAATGAAGCGGTCAAATCGGTATCTCCACATACCCTGGTTTTGCAGGCAGCGGGTATCAGTACGGGTGAGGATGTGATCCGTGCCATTCGCTCGGGTGCGGACGGTACCGGAGGTACAAGTGGTATTGTGGCGAAGCCCGATCCTTGTGCGGCGCTGGAAGAAATGCTGACCGCTCTGCATCAGATCAAAGAGGAAGGAAAGTGAAAAAGCATGGCAATTTATCAGGATACCATCGTGGTGCGATCCAATGGATCGCGTCCGTCTTATCATAATGTGACCGAACAGGTGCGAGAGATCATCGCCAAGAGTGGAATTCAGAATGGTATGTGCGTGGTGCAGTCACCGCATACGACGTGCTCGGTTATTTTTGAGGAGTACGTGCACGATACGGATTTTAACGGAGATGAATTTTTGCAGGTTGATCTCAACCGTATTTTGGATCGTATCATTCCGCGGGAAAAGACTGAGAATATGGAATATCGCTATCCCGGCCCTAAACATGTGGATTTTCTGATGAGTTTGGACGATCCGCAATTTCCGTGCGACCCGGCGACCATTTTGAATGGTGATGCTCACATCCGAGCATCCTTCTTTGGCGCAAGTGAGACATTTATTCTGCGTGATGGCAAGCTGCTGACCGGTTCAGTAGGATACATCTACTTTATCGACTGGGATCAAAACCGCGTGCGTGACCGTAAATGTCATGTTATGGTTATGGGAGAATAAAAATTACGTTTTACGCAAAAAGTAACGCCTAAGCAGAGGCGTTACTTTTTTGTCTGTTTTTACGGGAGATGTTATATATAGCGGGAGGAAGAAGTTGGGTCAGTTCTGCATAGATTCCACAATCGCACTGGCGAGAGTCTGGAGCTCGCTTGCCTTGTCGGGATGCAGAGCGGATGCCATGGACAGGCGATCGTTCAGGACGGTCATGTTTTTCATCTCATCTTCGAGGAATTTCTGCATGAGATCGCCGGACTTGACCGCCCAAGAACCGTTTTCGATGAGCGCAACCGTGCGGTTTTGCAGGTTGAGTGCCTTCATGTCCATCAGGAAATTGTGCATGACCGGATAGATGCCCAGATTATAGGTTACCGATGCCAGAACAATGTGGCTGAGACGGAATGCTTCGGAAATCAGGTAGGACACATGGGTGTTGGATACATCGTACATCCAGACGTTGGTCACGCCCTGCGCACACAGCTGGGTTGCAAGCGCTTGAGCTGCCGCCTCAGTGTTGCCGTACATGGAAGCGTATGCAATCATGACACCCTTTTCTTCCGGTTCGTAGCGGCTCCAGTGATCGTACTTGTCGATGAAGTATCCGAGATCCTGTCTCCAGACCGGACCGTGCAGCGGACAGATGTAGCGAATCTGATCCAGAATACCGGCGGCCTTTTTGAGCAGAAGCTGAACATGCGGACCGTATTTTCCGACGATGTTGGTGAAATATCTGCGTGCATCGGCAATCCAATCGCGGTCAAAATTGACCTCGTCGGCGAACAGCTTGCCGTCCAGTGCACCAAACGAGCCAAATGCATCGGCGGAGAACAGAACGCCGTCGGTGGTGTCAAAGGTGACCATGGCTTCAGGCCAGTGTACCATCGGTGCGGCGACAAAGGTCACGGTATGCCGGCCAAAGCTCCAGGTATCGCCCTCCTTGACCTCAATCAGCTCGTGACCATCCAGCTGGAAGCCAAACTGACGCATGAGCAGGAAGGACTTTTCGGTCGAGATGACCTTGACCTTGGGATGACGCAGTAGGATTTCCTCAATGGATGCACCGTGATCGGGCTCCATGTGGTTGATGACCAGATAGTCGAGCGGTTTGCCTGCAAGCAGATAGTCCATGTTTTCGAGCAGCTGACGGCAGGCCGACCAGTCGACGGTGTCGAACAGAACACTGTGCTCGTCGAGCAGGAGGTAGGCGTTGTAGGACACACCGCGCGGAATAGGATGGATATTTTCAAACAGTGTCAGTCGGTGGTCGTTGGCACCGACCCAGTATAAATCTTCGGTTACATTGCGTACGCAATACATAATGAAACGCCTCCTTTATCCTTCGATGAACATTTCTTTGCCTTCTCCGCATTCTGGGCAGACCCAGTCCTCGGGCAGTTTTTCAAACAGCGTACCCGGTGCGATCTCGGCATCCGGATCACCCGACTCGGGGACATACTCATAGCCGCAGCCGCCGCAGACATAGGTCTTGCCAATCGGCTCGGGCTTGGGCACACTCGGACGCTTCATCTTAACCATGGGCGGAGCGGGCTGCTTTTCGCCGCAGTCGAGCGCGTCAGCCAGCAGCGGGAGGATTTCATTCAAATCGCCTACGATGCCGTAGTCGCAGTTTTTGAAGATGGGCGCACCGGCGTTCTTGTTGATTGCAACGATAGTCGAGGCATCCTTAATGCCTTTCAGGTGCTGGATGGCACCCGAGATGCCGCAGGCGATATACAGATTACCCTTGAATTTCTGTCCGGACATGCCGACATAGCGGTCAAGCGGGACATACTGGAGGGTTTCAGCGACCGGACGGGAGGAGCCGATTGCTGCACCGGCAGCGGCGGCGACGCGCTCGATGAGCTTCATATTCTTTTTGTCACCGATACCCTGACCGGCAGATACTACACGCTCAGCTTGTGCAATGGGCGTGTCCATCGGGATGCCGACCGAGAAGTCGTAACCATCCTTTTTGAGCGCTTGCACGAGTGCCTGAACCCGTTCGGCACCTGAGCCTTCGCGGAAGATGAGCTTTTTGCGCACGCCGGTAACCGGTGCAGACTTCTTTGCACGGCTGCCGCTGCCGCCTTCGGACTTGGGCGGCTTGCCCAGCAGCTGGGAGGCGATGACAACACGCTGAATTTCGTTGGTGCCTTCGTAAATGGTCGTGATCTTGGCATCACGGTACATGCGCTCAACATCCATACCCTTGAGGAAGCCGGTGCCACCAAAGATCTGGACCGCATCGTTGGTGACTTCGAGCGCGATATCCGATGCGTACATCTTGGCCATTGCCGATTCCATGCTGTACGGCACGTGTGCTTCCTTGAGTTCGGCTGCCGAGTAGACCAGCATCCGTGCACAGCGCAGTTTGGTTGCCATGTCTGCGAGTTTGAACGAGATCGCCTGTTGGAAGCCGATAGGCTTGCCGAACTGTACGCGCTCCTTGGCGTATTCCAGTGCCGATTCATACGCACCCTGCGCGATACCTAACGCCTGCGATGCAATACCGATACGACCGCCGTCCAGGGTTGCCATTGCGATTTTGAAGCCCTGTCCTTCTTTGCCCAGCAGGTTTTCCTTGGGTACTTTCACGTCGTTGAAGATCAGCTCAGCGGTCGAGGAGGAGCGGATACCCATTTTGTCGTAATGGTCGCCGAAGGTGAAACCCTCCCAACCCTTTTCGACGATGAACGCCGAGATGCCGCGGGTACCGATGTCGGGTGTCGTGACGGCAAAGACGACATAGATGTCAGCCTTGGGCGCATTGGTGATGAAAATTTTGCCGCCGTTGAGCAGGTAATGGTCGCCCTTGTCGATCGCGGTGGTCTCGGTACCGCCTGCATCCGAACCGGCGTTGGGTTCGGTCAGACCGAACGCACCGATTTTTTCGCCCTTTGCCAGCGGAACCAGGTATTTTTGCTTTTGTTCTTCGGTGCCGAAGGCAAAAATCGGCCACGAGCCGAGCGAAACATGCGCGGACAGGATAACGCCGGTGCCGCCGTCTACGCGGGAGAGTTCTTCCACGGCAATGGCGTAGCTTAACACATCCAGACCGGCTCCGCCGTACTCGGTGGGGTAGGGAATACCCATAAGACCCAGTTCACCCAGCTTTTTTACAGCTTCGGTCGGGAATTCGTTTGCCTGATCCATGCGGAATGCATGGGGCTTGACTTCTTTTTCTGCAAATGCCCGTACTTTTGCACGCAGCGCTTCGTGCGCCTCGGTGGTTTGGAATAACATAAAAGGAAACCTCCTTATCTCGAATCAAGTCATGCGGTCTGGAATCGATCACTTTCCTAAAGAATACTATTTTGGTATTCTTTCGTCAATCGAACTTTTAGATAGAATAAAACAGCGTTTTTTGTGCACTTATGCAAGCTCTGCGCATTGTGCACAAATAAAAATATTAACTTTTCCCTTAAAGATCAAAAAAGGTAAGATTTTATGCGCATAAAGCAAAAAAGCAGAGATTATGGTTGCTTAGGCAACAATTGGATGGGTTATTCTTCAGGAAAATTTGCCCAAAATTTTTTTCTGATACAATCTTTTTCGATTGACTTGGTTGCATATATCAAGAGATATAGGAGCGCGGAAACGACAATATGCGATAAAATAGGCACATATGCAGAGGGTTATAGCGTTTTTTTCTTTGTCGCCTACGGTTCGGAATATCAAATTATGATTTGAAAACAGAACACCTTTGTGATATAATTAACGCAATCTAAAGCTCCTTTTGGTAGTACATAATGTTCTGCTGAGCGGAGCTTTCAGCGCACAAAGTTGATTTATCCGTGAGATAGAATGATGGACGGATGAATCATTTCTTCTTTTTGACGGCAAATGGTTTCACAAAATACACCTTGCAGTCTGAGAAGACAGCTGTTGATGCGCTGGGTTGATTGAGATTACAGCGCGCATACATGAGTGCTGTAATTTCGGTTACTTATCCATTCAACGTACAGGGGGGACCTGTGAAAGAATATGGCGATCATCTGGGCGGTTTTATATCAGATGAGAGCAGCGAAATTCTTGTCCCATGTGCAAATACCTGGGACAGTGATATGGATAAGAAAAATCTTGGTTTATGGGGGTGATGTGACTGATCTGTACCGGATTTCACGCCTGCAATTTGGGGTGAAATCTGTTGTTAACACCAAAACATAATATTTTTTTTGAGAAGGTGAATTCTATGGATCTAGTTATTTTGATTGGTTCCTTTTTTGTGATGCTTTTCCTGGGAATTCCGATCGCATTTACCCTCTGTCTGTCCTCGATCCTGTATCTGGTACTGTACACGAACATCCCGCTGATCATCGTGGCACAGCAGCTGCTCAAGGGCGTTGACTCGTTTACACTGCTTGCGATTCCGTTCTTCGTCATTGCAGGCTGCCTGATGCAGGGCGGCGGTATTTCGCGCCGTATCGTCGACTTCGCAAGAAAGCTGGTCGGCTGGATTCCTGGCGGCATGGCAGTCGTTGACATTGTTGCAAGTATGATTTTTGCAGCAATGACCGGTGCAGGCGCTGCAACCACGGCTGCAGTTGGCGGTATCATGATCCCTTACATGGAAGAGGATGGCTATGACCCCGGCTTTGCAAGTGCAATTCAGACCGTCGGCGGCGTATTCGGCCCGATCATCCCGCCCAGCATTCTGATGGTTCTGTATGCAGTTGCATCCAACGAGTCGGTCAGCGATATGCTGTTGGCTGGTCTGATTCCCGGTCTGCTCCTCGGCCTGATCCTGCTTCTGGTCGTCGTTGCACAGTGCATCAAGAAGGGCTACCGCGGTGCCGGCAAGTTCGAGCTGGGCGCAGCAATTAAGTCCTTCGGCCATGCGTTCTTTGCACTGCTCGCACCGGTTATCATTCTGGGCGGCATCTACTCCGGTAAGACCACTCCGACCGAGGCATCTGCAATCTGCTGCTTCTACTGCCTGGTCATCGGCCTGTTCGTTTACCGTGAAATCAAGCTCAAGGATGTATGCAAGATCGTTTACGGCGGCGTTAAGAGCGCTGCTGGCATCATGCTCATCGTAGCAGCAACTCAGGTATTCGGTTGGGTTATTACCCGTGCAGGTATCCCGCAGAATATCGCAACCATGTTTACTTCTTCCATCAGCAGCCCGCTCATGTTCATGCTGTCGGTTGTTGTCATCCTGCTGGTTGCAGGCTGCTTCATCGATGCCGTTCCGGCTCTGCTGATTTTCGCTCCGATCTTCTGCCCGACCGCGCAGGCTTACGGCATTAACCTGGTATACTTCGGTGTTGTCATGGTTATCGTTCTCTGCATCGGTCTGGCAACGCCTCCGGTTGGTATCAACCTGTACGTCGCATCCAGCGTCGGCGGCCAGCCGGTACATAAGATCATTCCGCATCTGCCCATTCCGCTGCTTGCCATCTTTATCGGCACCATGCTCGTCCTCCTGATTCCGGACATCGTTATCTTCCTGCCGAATCTGATGAACGGTGCTGCCGGTTAAACAGGGGAATCCTGATTAACCGCATCCGCAAGATGATTAAGTAGTGAAAAGGAGATATTGTTATGAAGAAGAAAGTGATTGCGTTTGGTCTGGCGCTCAGCATGGCGCTGACCATGACCGCGTGCACCAGTATTGGTACGCCTGTTGACATCACCCCAGAGCCCGAGCGTGAAGTGCCCGAACCCGGCCCGGTTGCTTCGGGTGAGATCACCGGCGACCACTTCTCCATGAGCCTGTTCTGCGGCTCGATGGCAGAAAACACGCCGGCAGGCGGCGCGACGGCTGTTATGGCAGACTACCTCAACGAATACTCTGACGGCACCATCGAAGCGCTGGCGTTCTACGACACCGCACTCGGTGATGCGACCTCGATGGTTCAGGGTCTGCAGCAGGGTACGATCGATATCGGCATTGCCGGTACTTCTTACTTCTCCAACCTGGTACCCGAAATTGACGTATTTCAGCTGCCGTTCCTGTTCTCTGATCTGGAATCTGCGCGTGCTGCAACCGAAGGCCCTGCAGCAGAAGCCATCCATGCAATGTTCGAGGACAACGGCATTATCGGCCTGTCCTTCTGGGAGAACGGCTTCCGTGAGCTGACCAACAACGTGCGTCCGATCACCAAGCCCGAAGATATGGAAGGTATTAAGATGCGTACCTTGGCTTCCGATGTACAGATTGCAACTTGGGAAGCAATGGGCGCACTGACCACCAGCATCGACGCTTCCGAGCTGTACACTGCACTCCAGCAGAATACGGTAAACGCACAGGATAACCCGCTCCATGAGATCGTATCCCGTAAGTTCTACGAGGTACAGCCCTACGTTACCCTGACCGATGCCGTTTATACGCCTCTGTACATGGGCATGAGCAAGATGACTTGGGACAGACTGTCCGACTCTCAGAAGGCTCTGATCCGTGAGGCAGCTGACGTTGCACGTGACGCACAGCTTGCGATGGTCGACGAAGCGCAGGCATCTGCAATGCAGACGCTGGTCGACAATGGCTGCGAGATCGTTGAAAATCCGGATAAGGCAGCATTCAAGGAGAGAGCAATGCCCTCCTGGTCGATCTTTACCGATGTATATGGCACCGAGCTGGTCGACATGATTCAGAATGCGCAGTAAGCGGACTCTTTTCTGAAAAAGGAGAAGATTTATATGAGAAGAATTGTTGATTTGACCCTGCCCATCGTGGAGCATTGGCGTTACGGATTCAAGGTCACTCCGGTCCGTACCCATGCAAACGGTGACCCCTGGCAGTGCACGGCCTATAATTTGCAGTCTCACTGGTATACGCACATTGATGCACCGCTGCATTTTGATCCCAACGGCAAGAACCTGGATGATTATCCGATCCAGGATTGGGCGATCACCGATTGCCTGGTGCTCGATCTTTCCGATTGCGGAGACAATACGGCGATCACCGGCGAAATGCTGGAGAAGGCAAACGAGCCGTTCAAGGACAAGCACTATGACAGCCTGATCATTCGTACCGACCGTCCGAAGAAGGTGTCGTTCAAGACCACCGATTTCTGGGACAATGCACCGTATCTGACCGAGGACGCAGGCATCTGGATTCAGAAGTACGCGCCCAAGGTTGTCGGCTATGACTTCCCGCAGGATTACGCGATCCGTGAGCATCGCTTTATGAAGCCGGGCGACCCGTATACGCCGCAGCCGGTGCATGAGCATGTGCTCAAGCAGGGAGAGATTCTGCAGATTGAGTATATGACCAATCTGTGGGAGATCGGCACGCCGACCTGTCAGCTGATTGCGCTTCCGCTCAATACCAAGCAGGCCGACGGCAGCCAGATCCGTGTAATTGCTGTTGTAGAAGAATAAGGAGATGTCGCTATGAAAACATCTGAGAAGCTTTTATCGGCGGCAGAGACACTGTTCGGTTTTATCGGTGTAGTTATGATCCTGGTCGAGACGTACGCTGTATTGGCACGTAACGTCCTGATCGTTTCTACGCCGTGGGTAGACGAGCTGCTCAAGCTGCTGTTCGTCTGGATCGTATTTGTTGGCTCTGCGCTGGCATTCCAAAATGATGAACTGATTTCCCTGACCCTGTTTGAGGACAAGGCCAAGGAGAAAAAGCAGATGGTAAAGTACACCATCCTCAAAACCTTTCAGTACGTAATCGCCCTGGGTGTTTCCGCACTGATCGTAACACAGATGTATACGATCATCACCACACAGATGACTACCGGTGAGGCAAGTACCGTTATGAAGTATCCGCTGTGGGTACTCAACAGCGGTATCATGGTAGGCATGGTCCTGATCGTAATTATGGCTGTGGTTAAGCTGGTCGCATGCATTAAGTTCCTGGCCAATGGGAATAAGGCAGAGACGGTAGACTAATTTGTCATAGAAAATCCCATTGAATGCTCGGATATGGACGTTCAATGGGATTTTTTGCTTTGCGGCCGCAGAGTAAAAAATGTTTCTGGTAAAAAATAACAGCAATTTGACTCCATCTGACCGCCTCTCTGAGGGCATATTTGTGAGCAAAGACAAGCGAATCCGGCGCACAGATACCGATTTGTCGTGAAACTGTGGAAAAGGACGGAAATTTGTGCAAAGTGATGAAAAAGCACCATGCTGCAAATTGACACCCTGTTGACTGCGTGATATAATATATCAGGATGAAATAAAGAACATTGTTCTTAAATAAGAACAATGTATCGAAAAATCGAATGATATGGATACCATAAAAGTAAGAATCCTTGAAAAATACAATCGCCGCACAGGGAAGAGTCGGTTTGATTGTAAAAAGTAATGATGATAGGAGTCAAACGAGGATTTGAAAGGAGGAATTTTCATTGGAAACCATTACCGATCTGATTAAGGACGTACCGGTACCGAAGATGGTGAAGATTCGCGAGGTGTTTGACGACACACACATCCCGGAGGATAAGATTGTCGAGACCGTTCAGAACGAACTGTCCCGCGAGGCGCTGGGCGGCCAGATTAAGCCGGGCATGCGCATTGCAATCACCTGCGGCAGCCGCGGTATCAACCATTACGCCATGATGGCACGCGCAATCGTAGACTTTGTCAAGTCCAAGGGCGCAGAGCCGTACATCGTTGCAGCTATGGGCAGCCACGGCGGCGCAACGGCAGAGGGTCAGACCCAGATTCTGAAGGATTACGGTATCACCGAGGAAAACATGGGCTGCCCGATTAAGAGCTCGATGGAGACCGTACAGGTCGGCCTGTCCGGCATCCGCAAGCAGCCGGTTTTCGTGGACAAGAACGCCATGGAAGCTGACGGTATCATCCTGTTTAACCGTATCAAGCCCCATACCTCTTTCCGCGGTCGTTACGAGAGCGGCCTGATGAAGATGATGGCCATTGGCCTGGGCAAGCAGCACGGTGCAGAGAGCATCCATCACCAGAGCCCTGCAATCATGCACGAGCTGGTTGAGGAGTATGGCCGCACGATCATGGAGCATTGCCCGATTCTGGGTGGTATCGCCATCATCGAGAACGCATACGACGAGACCTACTTGATCCGCGGTCTGACCACCGATGAGATCATCACCGAGGAGCCCAAGCTGCGCGATCTGTCCTACAAGACCATCGCACATCTGCTGTTTGACAAGTGTGACGTTCTGGTTGTCGATAAGATCGGCAAGAACATCTCGGGCGACGGCATGGACCCCAACATTTCCGGCCGTTTCGTACAGCCCAAGTACTGCTCTGGCGGTATTGACGCAGAAAAGGTTGTTATTCTTGACCTGACCGACGAGACCCATGGCAACGCACAGGGTATCGGTCTTGCAGAGGTTACCACCCGCAGACTGTTCAATAAGATGAAGCTGGAGATGACCTACCCGACCGGTGTCACCAATACCTTCCTGCATCTGATGAAGATCCCGATGATCATGGACAACGACCGCGAGGCCCTGCAGCTGGCACTGTGCTGCTGCCCGGACGCAGAGGATCAGAACAACATGAAGATGATCCGCATTCCGGATACCATGCACATCGAGTACATCGAGATTTCCGAGGGTTTGCTGCCGCTGGCAAAGGAGAATCCCAACATCGAAATTCTTTCCGAGCCGTATGACCTGCCCTTTGACGAAGAGGGTAACCTGTTCTGATTTTTGAAATTTAGCCCAGATAAAGGAGCGAAAAAATATGCTGAATGCCATGATGATTGACGGCAAGGACAACGTAGCAGTTGCCATCGAGCCGATCACCAAGGGCGAGACCGTGACCTACCTGTGCGACGGCGAAGAGAAGCAGCTGACCGCACGTGCAGATATTACGATTTATCACAAGCTGGCTGTCCGCAAGATTGCGGCAGGCGAGCCGGTTGTCAAGTACGGCGAGCACATCGGCGTTGCCATGTGTGACATTGAAGTCGGTGACCACGTCCATGTACACAACGTGGAAGGCCATCGTGAGAACCTGGAAGAGAAGGAATAAGGAGGACGGACATGACTTTTTATGGATATAAGCGTCCGGACGGCCGTGTCGGCGTCCGCAATAAAGTGCTGATCCTGCCGGCCAGTGTCTGCGCTTCCGATACCGCACGCATCATCGCACAGCAGGTCGAGGGTGCGGTTACCTTCAATAACCAGCTGGGCTGCTCGCAGGTTGCATCCGACCAGCAGTACACCATGGACGTTATGGCAGGCTACGCTGCAAACCCCAACGTATACGGTACGGTTGTTGTATCGCTGGGCTGCGAAAACTGCCAGATGGATCTGGTTGTAAAGGCTATTCAGGAGCGCACCAACAAGCCCATCGAGCAGGTTATCATCCAGGAAGTTGGCGGTACCCTCAAGGCAGTTGATATTGGTGTGCGCTATGCCAAGGCAATGGTAGCTGACGCATCTCTGCTGCAGAAGGAAGAGTTCCCGATGTCCGAGCTCATCATCGGTACCGAGTGCGGTGGCTCTGACCCGACGAGCGGTCTGGCAGCAAATGTGCTCATCGGTGAGATGAGCGACCGCATTGTCGCTGAGGGCGGTACCTCCATTCTGTCTGAGACTACTGAGTTCATCGGTGCAGAGCACATTCTGGCACGCCGTGCAGCAACCCCCGAGGTACATGACCGTATTTTCGAGATCGTTCACCGTTACGAGAAGGCACTGCAGCTGGTTGGTGAGGAAGTCCGCGAGGGCAACCCGTCTCCCGGCAATAAGGCTGGCGGTATCACCACGCTGGAAGAGAAGTCGCTCGGCTGCATCCATAAGGGCGGTCACACCCCGGTCAATGCAGTATATGACTACGCAAAGCAGGTCGAGGCGCATCAGGGTCTGGTCATCATGGACACCCCGGGTAATGACCCGTCTTCGGTTGCAGCAATGGTCGCAGGCGGCGCACAGGTCATCGTATTCTCGTCTGGCCGCGGCACACCCACCGGTAACCCGCTTGCACCGGTCATCAAGATCACCGGTAACCGCATCACCTTCGCAAAGATGGAAGACAACATCGACGTGGACGCATCCCCGATCATTTACGGCGGCGACCTCAAGAAGCTGGGCGATGACTTTATGAAGCTCGTGAGCGAAGTTGCAAGCGGCAGACAGACCAAGGCCGAGGCACTGGGCTTTACCGAAATGGCAATCGCTCGTGTCTGCAATTTCGTATAATAGACAATCATTCCGTGTGATTTGATATTGATTTAAACTAGGAGATGAGATCCGTATGAATAAAAAGTATGCCGTAATGGACGGTAACACGGCTGCCGCCCATGTGGCCTATGCCTTCACTGAGGTCGCGGCGATTTACCCGATCACGCCGTCCTCGCCGATGGCAGAAA